>JALWNS010000366.1 GCA_027083655.1 Bacteroidales bacterium
ATCTGCGCTATCTGCAGGCACAAAGTCCTCTCCAATAAGGTGTTGGTAAAGCTCTATATATCTTTGCGATATATTGTTAACAATTTCGTCTGTCAGCTCAGGCATCTTGTCTCCTTCCCTTCCCATGAAACCATTGTCCATGAGCCACTGGCGGACAAATTCTTTTGACAATTGTCGCGGCGGCAGGCCCTGCGCAAACCGTTCTTCGTAATCGTCCATATACCAATAACGGGATGAATCGGGTGTATGTACCTCGTCTATTAAATAAACTTTACCATCATGCAGCCCAAACTCGTATTTTGTATCCACAAGAATAAGCCCGCGGCTTGCAGCATATTGTTGGCCACGTTCGAACAAGCGGTAAGTTATCTGTTCTATCTGCTCATATATTTCTGCAGGTACGAGGCCTTGTGCAATAATTTCCTCTTTGCTAATTTCTTCATCATGTCCTTCAATGGCTTTTGTGGTTGGTGTAATAATTGGTTTGTCAAGCTTCTGGTTAGCTTTTAATCCGTCTGGTAGTGTTATGCCTGATATTGTGCGTTGGCCTTTTTCGTATGCGCGCCATGCACTACCTGTAATGTAGGCACGGATGACCATTTCTACAGGTAGGGGTTCGCATCTGATCCCTACCGTTACATTAGGATCTGGTGTAGCAAGCTTCCAGTTTGGCACAATGTCAGATGTTTGATCAAGGAAACGGGATGCTATCTGGTTAAGAATTTGCCCTTTGTATGGAATGCCTTTAGGCAGGACGATGTCAAAGGCCGAGATGCGGTCTGTGGCTACCATGACCAGCAGGTCATTGTTAATTGTGTATACATCGCGGACTTTGCCGCGATACAAGTTTGTCTGGCCAGGAAAATTAAAATTTGTTTGAACGATAGCTTTCATATTTTTTGCTTTTGGGTTTTATAGCAAATCAGAAAAAAAGGCTGTTCCGCTCTCTGCGGGACAGCCTATGAAAGTTTATCTTAGAAAAAGAAGCTCCCGATATTTGGGCAAAGGCCACATAGCATTGTCTACTATTAACTCTAGTTTGTCGATATGATACCGTATTTTATCAAGATAAGGCGCAACATCTTGTGAATATGTCAGGGCCTTTTGTGTTATGTCCCCGATTTTATTAGCAACTTTACGTTTTTCTATCATCCTGTTAACCATGAGTTTGATTTCATTAATTCTCAGGGATATTTCTTTTATGATCTCTATTCTATTTCCTACTAATTCGTCCACCTGGTCTGGGAATAATTGTTTCATTTTCAGTACATTATCCAGGAGGTCATTCTGGTATTTTACTGCAGTGGGGATAATATGGTTTATTGCCAGGTCGCCCAGGACGCGGGCTTCGATCTGGGTATTAAGCACATAGTTTTCCATGAGGATATTATAACGTGCTTGTATTTCTTTTCTGGAGAGTACACCTGTTTTTTCGAATAAAGTAATAGTTTCTTCTTTAAGATAAGCCTGTAGGGCTTCTGGTACGTTGGTAATGTTTGTTAGTCCACGTCTGCGTGCTTCTTCCTTCCATTCTTCAGAGTAATTATTCCCTTCGAATAATACGGGTTTAGCGTGTTTGACGTATTTGCTGAGGACTTCAAGTATAGCTACTTCTTTGTCTTTACCTGTTTTAATAAATTCATCGACTTCCTGTGAGAATTTATTTAACTGGTTTGCAAGAGCAGTATTAAGGGCAATCATAGGAGAGGCACAGTTCATAGAGCTACCCACTGCACGGAATTCGAAACGGTTACCAGTAAAAGCAAAAGGTGATGTGCGGTTTCTATCTGTATTATCTAAAAGAATTTCTGGTATATTTCCAAGGTCTATTTGAAGGGAATTTTCGAGCTCTTGTTCATCGTCGGGATTGTCCAGGCGTTCCAATTTTTCTAAAACTTGTGTGAGATGACGGCCAACGAACACTGAAATAATAGCAGGAGGAGCTTCATGTGCTCCAAGCCTGTGCGCATTACTAGGTGTCATAACAGATGCCCTGATAAGATCCTGGTTGTCATACACGGTTTTGATAACATTAACAAGAAAAGTGAGGAACATCAAATTACCTGTGTGTTTCTTGCAAGGTTTTAAAAGGTTAACGCCTGTGTCAGTAAGCAGGGACCAATTGTTATGTTTGCCTGATCCATTTATTCCTTTGAAAGGTTTTTCGTGCAGAAGCACACGGAATCTATGAATCTTTGCAATTTCTTGCATTAGGGCCATAATGAGCTGGTTATGGTCTACAGAGATATTTACCTCTTCGAAAACTGGCGCTATCTCAAACTGCCCTGGAGCTACTTCATTATGGCGGGTCTTTATTGGTATTCCGAGCTTAAGAGCTTCTATCTCTAGATGACGTAAGAAACGCTTAACCCTTTCTGGTATAGCTCCGAAATAATGGTCGTTAAGCTGCTGGTCTTTGGCCGAAGCATGCCCCATAAGCGTACGGCCAGTGAGCACCAGATCTGGTCGGGCAATAAACAAAGCCTCGTCAATGAGGAAAAACTCTTGCTCCCAGCCTAGTGTTGCGTAAACATGTTTGACGTTTGGATCAAAGAAGTTAGCCACTTTGGTTGCAGCCTTATCCAGGGCATTGAGTGCTTTTAGCAAGGGCGTCTTATAATCCAATGCTTCTCCTGTATATGAAACAAAAATAGTCGGTATACACAATGTATCACCAATGATAAAAGCAGGTGATGAAGCATCCCATGCAGTATAGCCACGGGCTTCGAATGTACTACGTATACCACCGCTTGGGAAGCTAGATGCGTCTGGTTCCTGTTGTACTAGCTCACGGCCGTCAAAATTTTCAAAAGGTTTGCGTTGCTGGTCAAAGTCGATAAAAGAATCATGCTTCTCAGCAGTAGACCCTGTCAGAGGTTGGAACCAGTGTGTGTAGTGTGTAGCGCCTCTCTCTATGGCCCAGGC
>JALWNS010000367.1 GCA_027083655.1 Bacteroidales bacterium
ATTCTGGGATTTGAATCTAAAGAGTAAAAGAAGCTTTATTTTTGGGCAAATAAAAGGGGTGGAGCAGGTAAAAAAAATGAGGCTATCCATACTGGATAGCCTCATTAGCACCAGTTTTAACAATAGCACTAGAATTGTTAGTTTTAAAGTCTTATCTTATTATAACTTTCTGGGTATAAGTCTGGGTATTGCTTATCAATGAGACTATATAAGTACCTATAGGTAGTTCTGTGTGTACAGAAATTTTTGAGTACTTGGGTATTGATATAGTCCTGCTTATAATTGTTCTACCATCTAGAGATATTACATTAAGCAGAGCATTGTTCAAATTTTCACCTGTTTGATTGTCTATTATGACTTTGTTCTGTGTCGAATACATCTTAATTGCATTGTCTGGTTCAGATCTTACAGGTGTACTACCCATTAAAGGGTTAGTTATAATTAACGAAAACCTGTCATTATATTCTCCTTTATCCAGGTAAACAGTATAGTTATGAGCCTTAATATCAACTTTTTTATCAAATTGTGCATCGTAGAGTTCAACTTGCCACTGGGAAGGAATCCGCAGGTCTTTGATAGTAAAAACATAATTTCCTGGCAGATTAGCTATTAAACCTATTGGTACCTGTTTCTGAACAAAGACATCACCAAATGTTTGTATACCTAGTTTCTCATCTTTCAACAGTGAGTATAATGCAAGATTTGAATTACCAATTCTTTTAATGCCATCATAAGCCAGATCCATGCCGTCTGTAGCATCCGGAGAAAAAGCTATTAATGTCTCATTGTATAGTTCAGTAGAATCTATTTTCACACCAAGCTTGAATCTGTGGATAGTAGTGCTTGATACTTTGCTACTCTTAAGCTTTGATACTACATCTGCCCGTTGCGTATTATTGAATGTGATTATGCCATTTGTCGTTGCTTGGACGAAGAAAGCTTGATTTGGTGGAATGTATGCAGTTGCAGAAACACCGCTTTCGCTAGGAATTATTGTGCCTGCAACGTTTATCTGCATATAGTCTGCAGATGAGTAATCATCTCCCTGAGAATGGTCGTCTATCCAAATGTATACATTACCAGTGATAACACTAGAATTGTCATTGAGAAATTTCACTGCATCAATACTAGAAGGGTACGGATTAGCTATTAGGTTCCAGCCGTCACATTGCGCACTATTAGTTAGCTCTGTGTGTTGGGTATATGTAACAGGAACTTGGTAAGTCCCGGTATTTATTTTGGTGCCGTTAATTGTAAGGGTATCATCATTAACGACGAAAACGGCATATCCATCAGTCGGGTTCATGACAGAGTTAGGGGGAATCCATCCGAGATAGTCATTATTTGGATCGCTATCTAGCCAGTCGTCGGCAGCCGTCTCATCATACTGGTATACATTAGGTTGGTAAGGCTGTAAAATATCAGTGGAAACACCCGGAATATAGCTTGAAATGTAGTGGTATGCATTTCCAGTAAGAAAAACTTTACTTATAATACTTGAGTTAGCTCCATAGACTATAGTGCCATTGTCTACAAAATTTGCGCTATTTTCCCTATCGCTTTTAAGTATTAATGTGCCTTGTAATTTAAATGTATCCGTTAATATAAGGTTTGCTTCAGGGTCTAGTATGATTGTTGCACCATCGTTAACCATTAACTTTTCTATTTTTATTTTACTATTCAAAGTGATAGTATTACCAGTACTGATTGTAACAATACTATTGACAGGCGGAGAGCAATTACAGGAGCTACCTCCCTCAGTGTATGACCATATTGTCGTATTTGTCCATTCACCGCTTCCTATAGAGTAGAGTTGTTTTGGTGTTAACAAATCTGGGTCAATACCTGGATTTGTGCTACAATCAGTTACTTGGCCGGCAATAATACTTCCATTTCCATTAATTCCATTACCACCACAAGTATTCTCCAGGGTTCCCTCAATATCTAAAGATCCATCTACAGTGACTGTACCACCTCCTCTGTTTGTAAAATCACCATTTACTTCAACATAGCTACCATCTGCAATTTCAAAAGTACTCCCTCCTTGGTTGTCAACATTTCCGTCAATCACTACTGCTCCATTATTCACAACGATCTGTGACCCTCCTGTATTAACAAGGTCTCCCTCGATATACAAACTTGCTCCATCATTTAAAGTTATAGTGCCGTCACCACTATTCACATAAGAGCCTTCGATAGTCATAGATCCACCATTAAGGATAATGTCAGCACTACTGGTGTTATTATAATCACCATGAACTATGATTTTACCATTAGGACCTACTATTATTTGAGCTGACCCACCGTTATTAAGTGCCCCTACCTCTAATGTGCCATTGACAGTAAGTACAGACAGATCTCCACCTCCTGTTGAGTAAGTGCCATTAACAAAGATTTTCCCTCCTTCTTCTATAGTTGTTGTACTATATCCCTGGGTGTAATCTCCATAAACATATAGTAACCCACTTATTATGTTAGTACTACCTGTATTACCATTATTTGTAGTAAAAGAAAGTGCATATAAAGTATCACCGGCGGGAAGAGTTATATATCCGCTCCAACCTGTAGAAATAGAACTTGATGAATAGTCATAGTTGCCATCTATGAGTATATGGTGATTAATAGTAATATCATCACCATTTACTGGTACAGCGCCAGAACTCCATACAGTAGGATCGCTCCAATTACCGTCTTTGACAGTGCTAACACTTGCACTGGTTGCACTGAATTGGATGAAAGCAGAGAATAAAACCAGTAAAGCTATTTTCCTCAACATAATAAATTGATTTTAAACTTCATTTTTTATATGCTATATATCTAAAATTATTTCAATAACAAAGCATTTTTTGATAAGTTGCTTAAGTAAAAAAGACAACCAATAAAGTTTATTAATACTATTAGACAGGAGGCATAATTTAAATG
>JALWNS010000368.1 GCA_027083655.1 Bacteroidales bacterium
GCGCAGGCCCTGGTGTTCTTCAAGCAGTTCGAGCGCCCGGTCGAAAAGAGGAAACAGATGATCGGGAGGAACCGCATCGAGCATGTCGCGGATGTGGTTGTCGGTGGGGATGCGCTCCATGCCAAAAAGCGTTTCGCAATTCGAGCGGCCGCGGGTGCTCTTGAGTGCTCTTTGGTAGGAAAGAAAGGAAGGGCTTTGGGTGAAGAAGACCGAGAACGCGGCCATGCCGGTGTCGCCCATGCCATAGCGGATGTTCTTCCCCGTGCGCTTGTCGGGGAAGGTCTCGCAGCATGTGCGCAGGGCCTTTATGAGTGAATCGATAATCACTCATCCTGCGAAAATCCCTTTCGCGCCCCCGCGCCATGCGATAAACCGACTCACCACCGCATACCAATAGGTCAAAATGAGAATTGCTTGCAATTTAATTGGACAACAATGGGCTTTCGCCGGTATGACGATATATGTGTCGTATAGTGTGCATAAAGTGTGACAATGCGCCTGAAATCTTTGGTATTGCAAACTACACGCAACACTACACGACACTCATGACGAAGGGTACGCGTGGGCATCACATGAAGAGTTAGGCCGCATGTACGAAGGCGGCCCGGAGGTAGTCGTCATTGCCGTTAGCTGTTTTTCTGCGACCTTTTCATGCTGGCCCTGTGCTTGATGTGTTTGAAGGCGTTAAACCCGGCAAGCAGATTGTCGCTATGTTTTCCGGATTATGGTTACTGCGTAGGCGCATCAGGTCATTATGAAAGGCCGCATCTATGATTAAATCCACTTATGCAGGCAGTTATCAATACCAATATAGGGATGTGTGGCCTGCAACATTTGCCGAGATCTAGGTGGCGTATGCTCAACTTCCGTTTAACCCATGCCTGTGAAAGCCACTCCTGAAAAACGGTGCATCCCCGGCTCGGCCCGGGCGGCGAGCAAAGCGGGAGATGGTTCATTATCCAGGATGGATATAAGGTCATGTCGTTAGATTAGCATTGTTTTTATAATGAAAACAATTTGCATTTTCTTCAGAAGCCGATGAATTATATACTGAATCCGATGAGAGTACGCACTTTTCAAGCGATTTTAATTTCGTTTGTCTGTTTTAGTTGACAAAATGTAAATTCCATTCTATTAAGCAACAAAATTCGAGGTAATTGGTATTGTTGAAAGGTTGGGCTAGGATTATGAAAATAGGGTTTCTATTTGGTTCTCCAAAAATTAGTGGAGGTAGCTATGTTATACTGCAGCATGCAAAGTATTTAATTAATAATGGGCACGATGTTGATCTTATAACCCTCAATCCTATAGAATTGAAAAAAGAAGATTACTGGCATGATGCATTTGAGTTAGTTAATTTTACCGATATAAATAAAGCAAAGAGTAATACTTATGATATTGTGTTTGCAACCTGGTGGGTTTCTCCATTCCATTTATATAAACTTAACTCTAAACAATATGCATATTTTGTACAATCAATAGAGGCGTATTTTTTTGAGGATAGGAATATTCCGTCGCAATTTTTGGCGCACGCCTCATATGCTATGGGGTTGCCTGTAATTACAGAAGCTATATGGATCAAGGAGGAATTAGAGAGTCGTTTTCACTCTGACGTTTTTTTGGTGGAAAATGGTATCAGAAAAGACATTTATACAGAAAATGGTCCTAGCTATGCAGAAAGAAAAAGAGGTAAGGTGAGGTTTTTGGTAGAAGGATCTGTTACTTCTCCTTTTAAAAACGTCGCTAAAACAGTAGATGCCCTTCGCTCTTCTAAAGCTGAAGAAATATGGCTTCTTACACCATCTGAAATAGATGAATATCCATATGTCGATAAAGTATTTTCAAATTTACCTATTAATGAAGTTCCGAAAGTATATCGTTCATGTGATGTTTTGGTAAAGCAGAGTTCTGTTGAAGGTATGTTTGGTCCTCCTCTGGAAATGTTTCACTGTGGAGGTACAGCGATTGTATCAAATGTTACTGGTTATGATCAATATATTGAAAATGAAAAAAATGCAATAGTTACCAATTTGGGTAGTTGGTATCAAGTTACAGAAGCAGTAAACAGAATTTGCGAAAATCAGGACCTTTTAGAAAAATTAAAAGAAGGAGCTCGTGAAACTGCTAGAAAGTGGCCTGATTGGGAAAGGCAATCATCTCTTTTTGAGCAGGCGACAAAAGAAATTTTAAAAATTCCGCCTGTAGATAGGGAGATGCTATCTGTATTATCTAGGCATTATTTAAACTTATACGAATTAATGAAAAATTCTCTTGAAAAATATTACGATCTGAAGAATGTATATAAAAAAGAAAGGAAAAAAGTTAATTACAAAAATTTAGGTGAGAAATTATTCTATGAGCATCTAGAAAATCCTTTTGTTATGCCAACTAGATTAACAAAGGTTCCTGAAATAGGTAGAAAGAGAATTAATTCTTCTACTTTGAAGTTTCAACCTGCTATTAAATCTTCGTCTTATTTAAAAAATGCACACAAAAATGTGAGAATACTAGGTATTACAATATCTAATGAACATATAGAGGAGCTATGGCATCCTGTTATTTCTAAACTTGAATGGGATTATCTGTATATATGTTCTAAGCCCAAAGGATATTATAAATTAGGTTATATTCAACCAGAAGAAATACCAGATAGTAAGTATATATTAAAAAATTGGTTAATTGATTATGAATTTGTTAAAGATATGATTGAAGATTATTCTCCAAATATTATATTTATGCATAATGGTAATCATCCCGCTTATCAATGTATTATAAATAAAATCAAGCAAGATTTTAATATTCCTATTGTTTTTTCGGAGTTGGCATGGTTCCCTCAAAAAGGAAATATATATTTTGATCCCTGGGGAACTAATGGTTCATCAAGATTAAGTGCAATGACATTAGAAGAATTAACTGG
>JALWNS010000369.1 GCA_027083655.1 Bacteroidales bacterium
GTACACAGCATATTATACAGGCAGCAGAGGCAGGTGCAGACATCGTAACTGCACCACTTAAGGCTATACTTGGCCTTCTGCGTCATCCTCTCACAGACATCGGCCTGCAGAAATTCCTCGAAGACTACAAGAAAACTCAGGAATAAAGCTTAAGCATTATTACATCACAAAGGCGGCCTGCGGCCGCCTTTTTATCTAAAAAGTCCTCCTTTCGTAAAACTTCGTGTTTAGAAATAACTCACACTGGCCACAATTTCCCTTTCTCCTTCGTACGACTTGGTGGCATAACTTTGTGAAACTTCGTGTTTAGGATTAAAACACAAAGGCCACTTAGTTTTATATTCCTTCGTTCGACTTGGTGGCCTAACTTCGTGAAACTTTGGTGTTTAGGATTAAAACACAAAGGCCACTTAGTTTTATATTCCTTCGTGCAACTTTGAGACATAACTTTGTGAAACTTCGTGTTTAGAAATAACTCACAATGGCACAATTCCCTTTCTCCTTCGTACTGCCTTGTGAGCTATCTTTGGCAAACTTCGTTGTAATAAACAAAATACACCGCAGTATTAATTAAGATTAATTCTTTTTCTGAGCAGGTAAAAATTTGCTAAGTTTGCTCTACAATCACTTAACCTTCATGATTATGAAAATGCGCAGAAAGCCTGATTGGCTCAAGATAAGACTTCCACACACTACAAACTTCACGACCGTTGACCGCATCCTCAAGAAATATAACCTCCACACAATATGCGTTAGTGGCAAATGCCCAAACCTGGGCGAATGTTGGGATGCCGGGACAGCGACCATAATGATATTAGGTGATATATGTACCCGTGCATGTAAATTTTGCGCAGTAAAAACAGGTAAGCCTTTACCGCCTGATCCTACTGAGCCACGTAAGGTTGCCGAAGCCATCAAGCAGCTCGGTCTAAAGCATGTTGTTCTAACATCTGTTGACCGTGACGACCTGCCAGACAAAGGCTCTGGCATGTGGGCGTTGACTATTAAGACAATAAAGCAGTTTACACCGTGGGTGACCATAGAGGCACTTATTCCAGACTTTGATGCCATACCCGAGTATCTGGACAAGGTTATAGATGCCGGCGCCGAGATTATCTCCCATAATATGGAGACGGTGCGCCGCCTAACACCTGTCATGCGCTCCCGTGCTACTTATGACCGTAGCCTTAAAGTCCTTGAATATATCACTTCCCGTGGTGCCACTGCCAAAACAGGGATAATGGTCGGATTGGGAGAGACGCAAGAGGAAGTACTCGAGCTAATGGACGATGTACTAGCTGCAGGTGTCAAGATCATAACAATCGGTCAATACTTACAGCCCACACCGAAAAATTACCCTGTACAGGAGTATGTCCGGCCAGAAATTTTTGACTATTACAAGCAGGTAGGTCTCGAGAAAGGCTTTGCTTATGTAGAAAGTGGCCCTCTTGTTCGTTCGTCATACCATGCAGAGCGTCAAATCGATATTCGTGTTATAGAGGAAGATATTCTTTCACGCAAGCTTCCACACGTTAAAGAAGAAGAGATGCAAGAGTTAGAAGAACTGCAGGAAAAAGCAAAAATAGATATACTATCTATAGCACAGAACAAAAACCAACAAAAGCAAAACTTTTAGAGCTAAATTGGCGTATAATTAAGGGCTGTCCGTTAACTCTAATATTCTTACGGTCAGCCCTCTTTTTTTGCCTTATTTATTCGGTATTTTGTCCTTGATGACATTATTTGTGGCAAAGTTACAAAAGGACTTACACAGGCTATTAGGCGCAAAATTCTATAACTGCCATTAGATTATAAATCCTACAGGCAAAACGGTTCTTAGATAAAGTTATTTCCGCTTTAACATCTGGGACAAGACCAGGGTATCTTCCTTGTATGTCAACGAAGCCACAAGGCCCAGGCCACCCTCGACATTGGTATAAACATTAGCAGGTTGTGCAAAAGGATTGCTATTAGCCATCTCAGCACTTGTAAAAGTATCAAAAAACCTATACAAATTCTCATCAATTGAATAAAGTTGCACAAAAATAGTGTCTGTCGGTACTTTAACTGCGTACCAATGAAAACTAAAATCCTGCCCATCGAACAACTTATCAGAAAAAGCAAAACCATCAACGATGCCAGGCAGGCTTGCCTCTAAAGGGCCAAAGTTTCCTATTACAAAACGTAAAATATCCTTACGGTGAAAACGGTACAAAAATATAACTGTGTCCGGGAAAAAAATAGTGTCATAAATTACAGGTTGATTAAATTGGACTCCTATAATGTAATAATTTCTATCACTTGGCTTGTCTTTAAAATGTAGTGTGCCTATAATTAGTGATCCAGAGGTATCCTCAATCTGGCTTGTAAAATCTGGTTTCATAGGGATCAATGTACTTGCTCTGACCACTATATCCTGATACCTCACTTCAAGTGTATAAATGGAATTATTCCTTACCTGGTAATTGGCACCGTAATAGCCCTTTCCCCCTCTAGGTAATAGCCTAAAAAGAAAATTATCATCCTCATACATCTCCACCTGTGCATTATTAACAAAAAGATTACTATCCAGCAGCTGTGCTGTGGGTTTACTCCATGAAACATTGACCAGAATAGTATCTGCATTAGCGTTGAGTATAGTGTTGACAACTAAATGATTCTCACCCTCAGGCAGTGTGTAGTCTAGTGCTTTCTCACAGCTCATTAATAAACTTATTATCAACGGCATAAACAATATTTTTCTCATAGCACTGTGTTTTAGAAAATTATCTTATAGCTTACAAAAGGCATGATCTGGAAAATACTATACTGGTACAACGTCGGCGGGTTAGTATAATAGTCGAACTGCACAAAAAACGGTTTTTTCCTGTTGTACACGTTGTAAACACCAAAGGACCATAC
>JALWNS010000370.1 GCA_027083655.1 Bacteroidales bacterium
CAACTGACAAATAGAAATTTACAAGCTACTTAAAGCGTAAAATAAAAGCTAGTAGGAATACCTCAACTAACCGCCTCAACCAAGGCATAGGCCTTATCATCAAAGCCGGGCAAGAAGCTAACCTATCGGTTAATAGCAAGCACATATATTATTTCTAGGGTAAAGTGCACAGGTAGTAACTTTTTAAATTAATTTCATAATCTAAATTTGACATTGTTAGCCAAAGTATTTATTTTGTAATTACAAATCAAAACATATTCATATGGAGTTATCAATTATAAAAATAGGCAACTCACGCGGTATTAGAATACCTAAAGTTATTCTTGAAAAATACAATCTAAAAGATAAAGTAGAACTTATTCTACAAGACGATTACCTTATACTAAAGCCTGTCCATAAGCCAAGACTTGGCTGGGAAGAAGCTTTTAAAGAGATGCATGAAAATGGTGATGACCAACTTTTGATTGATGATGTATTTGAAGATGAAAGTTTTGAAGAATGGAAATAACACAGTATCAAATAGTTTTAGTCAATTTAGAACCAACATTAGGTAGTGAAATAAATAAGACAATACCCTGTGTAATAATCTCTCCGGACGAAATGAATAAATATTTGAACACAGTTGTTATAGCACCTATGACAACAGCTTCAAAAAAATATCCAACAAGGGTAAAAGTAAATCATGGAGGCAAAATAGGCTGGATTGCCATTGACCAGTTACGTACTATTGATAAAAAACGGATAATTAAAATTTTAGATAAACTCACCGAAGATGAATTTAAACAAGTGAAAGCTATTATTAAAGAAACCTTCGTTGATTAAACTTGGTAATAAATCATATACTCCTACTGTAGAACAAAGCGGGCGTGCGAAATGCACGCCCGAAATAAAGATATTTGCTTAACATTACCGTTAACATCACTTCTCCAGCGGCTGCCAATCACCGAAATATTCCACAACAACATTAGTCTGTGGATCTGTGGTGTAATGCTCATTGGCATTATACGTCCATTCCATTGTCTTTGACCCGCCGCCGCTCTGTGTGGTTATCAAGAAACGGCGTGAGAGATGCGCAAAATAGCGTGCCTGGTCTGCCGGTAATGCCTGATCACCGCCCGAAGGATCCACTGGCACCCAGCCAATGCCTGGCATATAAACCTCTACCCAGCGGTGAAAAACATCATCCATTGATGCTGCCTCGCCACGCTCTGCTACCGAGCCAACATAACGAGCTGGAACACCAGCTGCACGGCACATGGAGATAAACACGAATGAATACTCAGAGCATGATCCATTACCGCGTGCCAGTACTGTAGGAGCTGTGTTCCAGCCGCCCGACATTTCGTAATACATGTGTTCGCGTAAATAATCAAAGATATGGCGCACTATCCAGTAAACATTCTTCTCACTGCCTACTGCTTCCTGCAAGGCTTTCTGTATCACGGGATGATCATACTGGTATTTAACATCATTGACCAGGTATTTTTGCTTCACATCTTTTGGAATATCATCCACAGTGCCCACATCCTCAGGGAAAATGAAGTAATAAACATCCCACATCCTGGCCTTGACAGTCATAGCTACCTCCCGATGCTCTCCAGCCGGAATATCATCAAAATGGTAATGAGCCACTTTCTGTCCCCACTTGTCTGTTATAAAATCAGTAGGCTGTGGGTCAAACTTTATATCGCCTACGATCTGCTGGTTTATCCTGTCCACTGGCACTGCAAGATACACATCCAGGGTCTTTATATTTCCAGGGCCGAAATTAGTTGTCAGGTGTGTGAAAGTCAGTTGTGCAAAACGCTCATTTAGCTTGACAGACAGGTCATTATCCTTACGCACAAGTTTATAAACCTTATCGCTCTGACTATCATTATTCCACAGATACTCTCCATCCCATGCCAGACCACGCGGATATTCGTCTGGCGAAGAAGTTATTAACAAAACAATACCTGTGCTAGGCTCTACCATATAAATCTCATTCCTCGCCCTATCTGACACCCACAGATAACGGCCATCATACGTCAGTCCTGTAGGTCTGGTGGCCGGGGCAGGTATTGACTTTATTGTAGTGCCATCCGCCGGGTCAAACTGCACCAATTGTTTCTTTGACGCATCCACAACCCACAGGTAATGTCCATCCCATGCCAGATCTTGTGGATACCGCACTGGTAGCTCCACTGTATGCAGGACACTACCATCCTTGGGGTCCACCTTGTAAAGCTTACCCTGGTATGCTTCGGCCTTGGGTATGCCTCCTTTCAGATCGACGGCCCAGAGATACTTACCATCCCAGGCCAGGCCTACTATCCAATATGCCGGCGCCTTGATCTCATGCACAACCTTACCGTCCTTGGGGTCTATCTGGTAAAGCATATCTGTCTTGCGGTCTGCTAGCCACAGATATTTCCCATCATAGGTCAAACCTGTGGAAAATTGGCCGGGCGTAGAGAACATGTTTACAACCTTGCCCGGATAGCCTAGTAATGTCAATGCATAAACAACTGCTATACTTAGCAGTACTAATTTTTTCATGTGTCTAAGGGTTTTAAAAATTCTAGTCATGAAGTTATAAAAACTAAATGGTTGTAAAAAGTCCATAGGCCAAATTTCATCTTATTATACAGAACGGTAAGTCATTAAAAATCAAGCACAACACTAACTTTTACTTTTATTTTAAAGCACGTCATAGCTATCAAATTCCAAGCAACAGGTTATATAGGAAAGGGAAATTTTCACTTCCTGGCAAATATTATATTTGCTTTTCACTTGCACAAAAGAGATGATCTATAAGACTTTGAAAAAAATAAACATTCCTGGCAGTGGATGTTATCAAAATTATTAGCTTGTTGATAGGCGTCTTCAGTTTTGTTTATCACAATAGATATC
>JALWNS010000371.1 GCA_027083655.1 Bacteroidales bacterium
ATCTTCTATTCCCCCGTATAGTGCTTCATTGACTAGTAGCTGTAATGCGGAGAACAGTATCTGTAGCTCTGCTATATCGCAGTGTTCTTAGTTTGTATAATATATTATTATGTATCATTTTTTTTGAATTGCACAGATTCTGCAAAAATTTGTTCCAGTGTTCAGTTCCTACTGATACCTACACCCAGCCAACGATGTTCTTTGTCCTGGAAAGGAATGTTGATAGTATCTATTCTTGCCACACTATCAGGGCCAATAGTAATAAATTTCAACCACAAGTTGGCATAAGGATATTTCTCTGTGTGCTCGATCTTTAACCAAATCTGGTACAGGTTAGTAGTATCATCTACCCTGGCTTGGAATTGTATAAGGGAATCGTAATCCCATGATTGATCGGGTATTGTGAATGTTTCTGAATAGACCGTATTGCTATTTTTGCATGAGAAAAATAGCAATACCGACAGCACAAAGAACAGGTATTTTTTCATGATATTATTTGTTCTTGAGGTCATTCTTAGCTATAAGGTCTTTGAGGTTGAGATTGTGCTTGTTGCTAATAATATCAACTGCATCTTTGTTGTCCACCAGCAGGGAGTCTGGCATTTTGCCCTTGCGGTTCATCTCTATGATTTTTTCCACACGTTCTATAGGCACAGGTGTCATGTTAACAGAGTTCTCAGGGTCAAATGAGTACCATAGGATTTGCTTGAATACATCACTTTTCTGGAAGTAAGCAGTACCCTCCTTTGTTTTGAGGGGAATAGAGGTATCTGGGAAGCTACGGCGAGCTTCGAGATAAGCATCTAATTCGTAGTTAAGGCAACATTTAAGCTTACCACACTGCCCTGCTAGCTTGGAAGGATTAAGCGAGAGTTCTTGAAAACGGGCAGCATTAGTTGTAACAGAAATAAACGTGTTTTTCCATGTAATACAACAAAGCTCACGTCCGCAGCTACCTATGCCACCTAATTTACCTGATTCCTGTCGGGCACCGATCTGTCGCATTTCAACGCGTATGCGAAATTCTGCAGCATAGACTTTGATAAGTTCGCGGAAGTCAACGCGGTTGTCAGCAGTGTAGTAAAAAATAGCTTTTGTACCGTCGCCCTGGAACTCCACATCACCGAGCTTCATTTTCAGGCCCATTTCTTCGATAATTTCTTTGGCGCGTTTGAGCACTTGCTGTTCGCGTTTAATTGCATTGACCCATTTTTCTATATCATTTGGGCGGGCTTTGCGGTAAACAACCTTGAATTCTGCATCGCGAGGTATTTCCAGCTTGCGCAGCTGTTTGTAGACAAGCTCACCAGTCAACACGATAACACCAAGGTCATGTCCGGGGGAGGCTTCTACAGCTACCAGTTCCCCGCGTTGCAGTGGTAGTTTGTTGACATTGCGGAAAAAATCCACACGGTTGTTTTTGAATCTAACCTGCACAATGTCTGGTATATGTGTCTTGGGTAGCCTTACATTCTCCAGCCAGTCAAATACATGAAAGTGGTCTGTCTGTGATGTAAAGCATTTGCGGTTCTCCTGTTCTTCGATGTAAACAGAGCAGCCGCGAGTGAGGCGTATATATTTGTTTAGGTCGTTCATAGCCTATTTTATTTTGAGTAGTTTAGATGTTGTGAATAATAAGTCCAGAATTATTAAACGACTGTTGCCGTTTCTTTCCAAATCCCTGATAGCTTTAGAAAATTCAACACTGAAATGATTTATGTTTTTTCTGTTAATGAAACGGCTAAAGTTCTCTGCAAAATTAAGTTCTTTTTGTGTAAGTTGCGATATTTGTTTAAGATTTTGATTAATCATGAATGATTGCCGCATAAAATGCAAGCAGTATGCGAGGAATTGCTTTAATTTTTCTTTATCCATTGTGGCCAGTTCTTCTGCATTGTCAATTATGTGCAAAGGATTGGCGCTATATGCTATGCGCATTGTTTTAACAAAAAGGTCAAAATAATGTGTGCTTTCATCAGATGCTAAAATTTCCTGGAGGAATTTTTTTGCAGTGATAAAATCACCACCTGCTGCCCTGGCTGCCTGCTCAATGTCTGGCATAGAAGCATCAGGAAATTCCTGTCTCAAGGCACTGACCAGATCCTCGGCCGAAAGGGGAGTGAGCTGTATGATTTGAGTACGGGAACGGATTGTAGGCAAAATAGCGTCAAGGTCAGATGTTACGAGCAGGAAAATTGTCCTCTCTGGAGGCTCTTCTATAATTTTCAGAAGCTTGTTAGCTGCTGCTATGTTCATTTTTTCGGGCTTCCAGATAATCATCACTTTGTATTTGCCTTCGTATGCCTTGTAGCTCAGAGTGCGGATAATCTCTTCTGCCTCATGGACATAAATTGAAGGTTGTGCATTTTCGTAGCCAATGAATTTAAGCCATTGTTCCAGGGAATGAAAACGTGTGCTTTTGACAAAATTTTTCCATTCGGCGAAAAAATCCGAAGAAAAAGGTTTTGAGTTTTTGGGTGTTTTGACTACAGGGAAGACAAAATGCAAGTCAGGATGGGCAAGGGCTTGATATTTTTTACAGGCTTTGCATGTACCACAGGAGTCCGACTCCGTAGGATTTTCGCAGTTAAGGTATTGGGCATATGCCAGGGCAAGGGATAGACCACCCCACCCCTCATTGCCTACTATCATCTGGGCATGAGGCACACGGCCCTCTTTGACGGAATTAATAAGCCGTTCTTTAATACTTTCAGGTATAAAAAGTTTTCGGTAAAAAATTAAGAAAAGATAAATTTGTATCTTGATAAAAAACAGAATATGCCGGTTATTAAATTAAAAAAAGGATTGGATATAAACCTGAAAGGCAAGCCGTTACGAGAAATAAGCGAATTGCCTTTATCTGAATTTTACGCACTGAAAC
>JALWNS010000372.1 GCA_027083655.1 Bacteroidales bacterium
TTATCATGTATATGCGTCTTGGCTGGGTTGTGGGCCAGGCAGGATTGATTATTACCTTATTGATTATCCTGATATCGCATGTCATATCTTTTACCACAGCCTTGAGCATATCCTCTATTGCTACGGACAAAAAGATTAAAGCAGGAGGTATTTATTACATCCTCTCGCGCAGTCTTGGCCTGTCCATGGGCGGATCTATCGGTATTGCCCTGACCCTGGGTACGGCTCTTGGCATTTCAATGTATATTGTTGGTTTTGCCGAGAACTTTCTAAGCATCAAACCAATAGCCGACTACCTTGGCCTATCCCCGTCGCCCAACTCTATTCGTATCGTAGGCAGTGTTATTTTGGCTTTGCTTACCATCCTGGCAATGATTAGCACCTCATTGGCAATAAAAACACAATATTTCATCCTGGCTGCCATAGCGTTGTCATTGGTGTCAATCTTTGTTGGTTTTGGTACAAAGGTGGAGTTCCATCCGCAAGCACCTTTATGGTCTGCGGCCGAGGGACATCTGCCTTTTGAGACTATCTTTGCAATCTTTTTCCCGGCAGTAACTGGTTTTACTGCAGGAGTGGCAATGTCAGGTGATCTGCGTGACCCCAGACGTGATATACCTCGTGGAACAATGGCTGCAATTGCAACAGGACTTGTGGTCTATATTGCACTCGCGCTAGGTTATGGCTTTTTCGTCGAACGCAATATTCTGATCAATGACAATAACGTAGCAATGCATGTGGCATGGGTGCCAGCGCTTGTTGTAGCTGGTATATGGGGCGCCACCTTATCCTCTGCTCTTGGTGGCATACTAGGCGCCCCCAGAATACTGCAGGCACTATCGGCAGACGGCGTCACACCAGCTATACTTGGCAAAACCTATGGTAAGAAAAACGAGCCACGTGCAGCTTTGGTGGTCATTTACCTTATTGCCCAGGGAGGCATACTCATTGGCGACCTGAACGCCATAGCCGGTATTGTTACCATGTTTTACCTGACATCTTATGGCTTTATAAACCTGGCGTATGTACTTGAAAGCTGGGCTGATACAGACTTTAGACCATCTTTCCGCGTGCCTATTGTTGTGGGGATTATTGGTTTTGTCTTTGCCTTCACAGTGATGCTCAGGATTGATATGCTGTCCATGATAGCTGCCTTTGTTATTATAGGAGGGATTTATTTTTACCTCCAACGCCGCCAGCTCAAGCTTGAGGGTGGTGATGTGTGGCGCAGTGTATGGATTTCCCTTATACGCCGTGGGTTGTCTGCCCTTATTTCAATGCCTGAAAATGACCAGAACTGGCAACCAAATATTATTCTCTTTACCGGAGGCACAGACAGGCGGCCTTATCTGCTGGAATTCGCCCAATCGCTTGTGGGGCATTATGGTTTTCTCACAAATTTTGATCTAGTTGTTAATAAAGAAGCAGAAGTTCTTTTCCCGAAATATCAGCAAAATTACGTTGACAGGTCTTTGCAGAAAACAGGCATTTTTTTTCGCCGGCTAACAGTCAAAGATGTGTATGACGGAATAGAAATGATTGTCCGCACTTATGGCTTCTCTGGCCTGGAACCTAATACAGTGGTACTGGGATGGCCCCGCAATACTAAAAAACCTGAGCGCTTTGTTAGCCTTTTGCAAGTTATTCATTCATTGGATTACAACCTGATACTGATTGATTATGATAGCCGCTATGGTTTTGGCCGCTATCAACAAATAGATATTTGGTGGCGTGGTGCCGGGAATAATGGTAATTTCGCTCTTATGCTTGCCAAGCTCATGACAATGAATGATCCATGGCGCGGGGCAGTAATACGTCTTTTGATTGTCAATGATGACGATAGTAAAGCTTTTTATCTATACCGCCGTGCCAATGACATGCTCTCCCACATGAGGATAGATGCCCAGGTCAAAATTATTAACAACGAGGTAGAGAAACGATCTTTTTATGACATCGTACGCCAAGAGTCAAAAACAGCAGACCTTGTGTTCGTTGGTCTGCCTGAGATTCCACAGGGAGCAGAACATGATTTTATTGACCGTACAAACCGCCTCTTGTTTGAGATAGGGACAGTAGCACTTATACGTGCCTCTCGTGTGTTCAAAGACCTTAACCTGGGGATTAACATAAACCAAAAACCTGTGCTAGCACAATCTAAAAGATTTCAAATAAAACCTATTATTGCAAAAGAAAAGCTTAGTATAAGCAAACATAAAGAAGTTAATCAATTGTTCCACAAGCTTCATGATGAACTTAACAAAACATTTGAAACCACATTACAAACCTTTGTTTTTACACAGGCAGACGACTTCATTATATTATTGGATAAGTTAGCCAATCTGATACCTATCATTAACGAATTGATACTTAGACCAAAAAACTTTAACCAACGGCAGAAACAAAGATATATACTCCGCTATCAAAATTTTCTTATTATGGTCGTGCACAAGCAGATACAAATGTTCAAGCAGAAATATTTAGATGAAATAAATGAATCAATGGAAAGCTTTGTCATGGAGATTAACCCTAGATTTCAAAAATTAATAGAAAATATACCACATAATCTGCACCTGGAATACTCTAAAGAAGAAATACCTCAAAACATTACCAATCTGAATATCAAACTATCCAAAGCTCTGCACAAAATCATCCACTCATCCGAAGAAGGCATAAAAATCAAATACAACACAAAACAGCTTACAAAACTTCTGCAAATAAAGTTCCTCGAGTTACTGTTTTTGGATATAGAGTTAATAAGAATAGAGACACTACGGTTTGCATACAACTTTGAGAAATTCTTTGATGCGTACATAGACATTTTAGAACAACTAAAAAAGGAGAACAATGAGCAAGCACGTGAACAGCTATTACAG
>JALWNS010000373.1 GCA_027083655.1 Bacteroidales bacterium
GTGTATAAGTTCGAAAACGGTAACTGGTTCAAAGTTGCAACATTACAGCCAGAAAATGTTCAAGCCAATTCTAAATTTGGTTTTTCTGTGTCAATAAGCCAGAATTATATCGCGGTTGGTGCGCCTTATTACAATAGTCCATCCAATGAGGCCGAGGGTGCTGTATTTGTCTATTATTCTTCTGATGGCAACTGGTCTGGCACTCTCACTGCCCAGCCTCTTTATCCTTATTATGAATAACAATTTGAAAACTTCGGCTATAGTGTGTCGGTTACTACAATTCTTGTAGCCGGTGCCCCTGGCAAAGAAAATGACAAAGGAGCAGTTTATGTTTATCAACCTGTTAACGGCAATGAATGGCAATTTTTAGCGCTCCTGACAAACGAGGTCGGTCAACAAGGGGATAGCCTAGGTGCTAGTGTAGATCTTTGGCTAGCGAACACAATTATCACAGGAGCACCAGGAGTAAACTCTAGCACAGGAGCAGCCTATATTTACCAAATTTCAGGATCATGGACCTCAACAGGAAATCCGAGTGCACAACTAGTTCCAGGAAAGATTAATGCAGGAGACCATTTCGGAGTTTCCGTAGCAATAGACAGCTTTGCCATAGTAGGTGCAGACAAGGGTGATGCGTCGGGTACAAACGAGGGAATGGTTTATGTCTTCGAAAGACCTGAGAGTGGTTGGCTTGGGAACATTAATGAAAGCTTCGTGCTATATGCAAACAATTATTCTGGAACCAATCAAAGTTTAGCTCTCGGTCGCAGCATAGATATTTATGGGGCAAAAATTATTGCAGGTGCACCCGGTGAGAGTAATGGTGCAGGTGCCGTTTATGTTTACGCCCCACCTTATAATGACGTAACTATTCCGGAAAAAGCTATTTTCTATCCAAAAGAACCAGGAAGCTTCGGACAAAGCGTGGCTTTCGGACAAAAACAAATCATTGTCGGTGGCCCGACTGTCAATGGGATAGGACAGGCTAGCCTCTTTACCGGACCATATAAAATTGCAGAACCTGCAAGCCTCTCTGGCCTGTGTGGTAATGACACAATCTCTATGAACGCTTATGGTATACTTGTCAGCGAGTATCAATGGTTTTACAAAAAAGAATCAGAAACGGAATTCACACAAACCACGGATAATTCCAATTTCTCAGGGTCTGGTACACATAGACTTATTATAGCACTGGACCCTTCGTTCCAGAACTGCAATATTTTCTGCCATTTGACTAACTACTATAGTGGCACAAACCCTGGTGTCAACACAGACACAGCCGTCATTGGACTGGAGACCACGCCGCCTACAATCACTGTGAACAATACTTATCATCATTATTACCTGAACAATAGCGGCGTGGCAGAACTGCATTTCAGCGACTACGCTACTGTGAGCGACAACTGTGGTATTGCAGACACAGTCTTTCTCATTGGACTAAATCCAAGGGTACAAATAAGCTATGCTACTTGTGATGACTTGAACAAGATTAAAAGCTTCTGGTTATCTGCTATTGACGTTTCGGGGAATATAGCAAATACCTTTGACCAATATAGCTATGAAGCACACGACACGATCCCTCCTAATCTTACTATATCCGAAGATGTCGTTTATTTAAACGAGAATGGATATGCTAGTTTGGATACAACAATAGTCATACAAAGTACATCTGATAATTGCCATGTGACAGACACAGTTATCACCCAATCCGAATTCTTCTGTGACGACCTGGGTGATGATACGATAACCATAACAATAACAGACCTTTCTGGTAATTATGTCCGTAAAAATACAATTATCCATGTTTACGATTATAACTGGCCTACACTCACTCTCAAACCAGGTACAGTGGATGTGTACCTTGACTCTAACGGAATAGTGGTTCCTTATGCGCTTATAGACACTGCTTACGACAACTGTAGCATTGTGGATACTATAGCAGATACCCTGACCTGCGCAGCTCTTAATAAAACTGTTAATGTTAACATTACGGTCAAAGATGCGTTCGGGCTCGAAATAACACAACAGGGCAGCGTACATGTTTTAGACACTATAAAGCCTTATGTAGAAACACACGTTCTGAATGTTTATCTTGATTCTACAGGCGTAGATACATTGCATCCATACATGTTCATTGATTCTCTATGGGATAATTGCACAATTGTTGACACATTCTTTGGATCACATGAATTGGTTATTGCAAATTGTAGTTCAACAAGTGGCACATACATTGGTACGCTTAATGTTGTTGATGACGCAGGAAACGATATATCACAAGTTTACATGTATAATACATACGACACGCTCAAACCCATTCTGACCTGCCCGCAAGACCAAGGCGTACAAGTAGATGCCTCAGGCTATTACACTGTCTTAGATTCTAGTCTGGACGCTTCGGCTTGTGATAATTGCGGCATAGAGCATTTATTCAACCGCATTAATGATAGCACAACGCTGAAAGACCAGGCATTTGCTCCGGGAGACTATGAAATAGTCTGGGTGGCAGAAGACCCAAGTGGAAACAGAGACAGCTGCTCATTCCATCTGATCGTGACCGGAGGTTCCACGGGCATTCATGAAATAGACAGTGATGTTAAAGTCTATCCAAATCCAGCTAAAAACACATTATTCATTGAATTTATGGAGACATCCTCAGGGCAAATATCAATTTTTGACGCACTGGGTAGGCAGATTTACTCAAAGAAGTTCAACTCCAGCAAGCTGCGATTGAATACCGCTAGCTTAGCACAAGGTGTTTACACACTGAAGATAAAGCTACCTGGCAGGAACATAGAGACAAAATTCATCAAGCAGTAAAACGTCTGTGAATGCAACAAAGGGGGGTCTAAGATCCCCCTTTGTTATTTAACAAACAAAAAAACTTTCTAGGGTAGCCACCATTGTTTTTAAGTTATCATATATTAATTAAAAAGCAAAATATTTTACCTTTTAAATATTTTTAACAATAACATTATTCCCAATCATATTGACATTATATATTTTTGTTAAAAACAAAAAATAAGAAAATGAAACGGCTTTTATTCTGGTTAACATTTAGTGTATTTCCTATCACAGCTATTATTTATCATTTGTGGACGGCAATTATAGGATTTAGCGAAGGTGGCTTCTTGGGAGGTCTTCTTACATTATTTTTGCCTGTACTTAGCGAAATTTACTGGTTCTTTAAAATGCTAGGCGAAAACGAAGCATATACGATTGTAGCAATTATTCATGCTATACTTGCATTTTTTTATATAATTCTAGGGAATGCAAACAGATAAGAGTTCAAAACAATTAGCCTCTCAAAGTTTAAAACCGGCATTTTTTTTAGAAAAAGGAGGCGGATTTCGCCTCCTTTTTCTATCTTTAAAAGAAAAAAACATGAAAGAAAAGGTCACACATATCGCCGAGGTTCCACAGGAAAAAGTGGAAATGGACGGGGTCAAAGATGCATATATCCAGTGGCTTATCAGCGACAAAGATGGTGCTCCAAACTTTGCAATGCGCCGTTTTGTTGTGAAAGCTGGCGGATACACGCCTTACCACCACCATCCATACGAACATGAAGTCCTGGTGCTATCGGGCAAAGGCCAGGTCAGGATTGGTGACAATGTTTATGAACTGCACAGCGGCTCGGTAGTATTCGTACCGCCGGATGTGATGCACCAGTTCCGCAACACTGGTGACGGCGATCTGGAGTTTATCTGTGTAATTCCAAACCAGCCCAAGAAATAGAGCATTGAGTTTGCATTGAATAACCCAAAGCATCATATCATTGTCGGGCCATTGTCTTCGGGAAAGAAGCGGGGTAAATCAGTTCCACCTTCCCAATTTATTGGCCTGTGGATGTGGCAATAAGGTTTTTTGCCTGTGCGGTCGTAATAATCCTGGTGATAATCTTCCGCAGGCCAAAAGCGGTCTAATGGCGACATGCCAGTCTTGACGTCATAGCCGAGGCCCAGTAATTTCATTATCACCTGTTGGGCGATTTTTTTCTGCTCCTCGTCCAGGTAAAAAATATTTGACCTGTACTGGGGACCAATGTCAGGTCCCTGGCCATCTTCCTGTGTAAAGTCGTGTATTTCAAAGAAATACTTAACCAGGTCTTCATAACTAATTCCCTGTGGATCAAATTCCACCAGGACGGCCTCGTAATGGCCCGTTGTACCTGTCTTCACCTGCTCGTATGTTGGATTATCCACATGGCCGCCTGTGTATCCAACGGTAGTAGAGAGCACACCATCTAGTTGTTTAAATAGATGCTCCACGCCCCAGAAGCATCCAGCTGCAAAAACTGCTTTTTCTGTTTTCACTTTCCTTTCGTTTTAATCGTTTCTTGCTAGAAGCATTCTACACGCTTGCAGGGAAAAAGCCTTGATTTCAAACCTTAATTCTTTCAAAGTTCAAGCCAAAGACTGCCTGAACCTTGGACACAGAGACAAAAGCCTTATCGTCTTCTTCTTTAATCACACTAAGAATTTGTGACTCATCCTGTTTGCGGGCAACAACAAGCAAAATATCAAATTCCTTTTTGGTAAACCAACCATAGCCCCGCCACAACGTGACCCCACGACCAACCTCACTAACAATACGCTCAGCTATTTGATGTGTATTCTGCGAAAAAACCATTATCTGGAAAGACTGCCGTTGACCTTCCATTACCAGGTCAATAGCATAAGAAGTCACAGCCATCACAACGTAGCCATAAACCAATTTTTCAACAGAATGGAAAACCAGGTAAGACGAAAGAATAATTAAAGCATCGGTGTAGAGAATAACCTTGCCAGGGCTAATATTACGGTAATTACTGATTATAAGGGCGATAATATCTGTTCCACCAGAGTTTCCACCGTTTGTAAAAGCAATTCCCAGTCCTGCACCTGCCAGCCCTGCACCGATTAGTGTAGCCATAAACTGGTCACTAACCAAAGGCTGGGTAAAAATTTTCTGCATTACCATGAAAAACAGTGTATTAAGCAGGATACCAAAAATCGAATTCAGGGCAAAATGCCTGCCTAGTGTCTTATAACCTAACAATATCAATCCAATGTTTATAAGCAAATACCATACGCCGACGGGAATACCAAAAGTGTAGTAAAGCAATGTCGAAATACCGGCTACACCACCACCGACAATCTTCGATGGTATAAGAAAAGCAGACCAGCCAAAAGCAAAAATCAGTAAGCCCAGGATGATAAAAAAGTATTGCTTAACCAACTGAAAAAATGTGTGTTTAGTCTTACTCATCGCACCTTGTTTTTTAAAAATTCAAAAACAAGGTACAAAGCTATTTTTTTACAGTAAAACTTTTTCTAAAAAATTCTTATCACTTCATCACACTTTAAGCTTCTCAAAATTAGAGCCAAACACGCCTTGCACCTTGGACACAGACACAAAAGCTTTGTCATCCACTTCTTTTATGATACGCATAATATGAGCCTTATCCTCACGATGGGCTATAACTAGAATAATATCAATAGGACGTTTTGAGTACCAGCCATAACCCTTAAACACTGTAATACCACGCCTTACATTACGCGCTATATGTTCGGCTATGTCCAGCGATTTTTGGGAGAAAATCATAATCTGGTACGACTGCTTTATACCACCCATGACCACATCCAGAGCATAAGAATTAACAGCCATTACAACAAAACCATACACAACTTTTTCCACAGAATGGAATACAAAATACGATGAACTTATAACAAACACATTCAATATCAAGATAATACTACCAGGACTTACACTCCTACTTTCGCTAATAGCCAGTGCAATAATATCAAAGCCGCCAGAATTACCTCCATTAGAAAAGGTTATACCCAGACCTGCGCCGGCTAGTCCAGCACCAACGAGGGCGGCCATAAATTGGTCCTCTACGAGGGGCTGGGGAAACTCTTTTTGCATGAGTGAGAAAAAGATTGAGCTAAGCGTAATACCCAGAAGCGTGTTCACGGCAAAGCGCCAACCCAGACGCCGTGCACCAAGTAATATCAGAGCTATATTTAGAACAAATATCCACACACCTACAGGAATACCGGCCAGATAATACATAAGTGTGGATATACCAGCCACCCCTCCACCAATTATTTTTGACGGTATCAAAAAAGCAGTCCATCCAAATGAATACAAAGCCAGCCCCAAAGCTATCCATAAATACGACCTCAACAAATCCAACCACCTGAGTTTCATCAACTTCATAATACTAATACTTTTGTTAATTTCGATAATAAATTTCATTTTTTATATTCGTATTTTGCAAGACCTGGAAAAGATTTGTAATGAACAGATTTGACAATATTGGGCAATATAAAGAGCATTTCAGACGCCTGGTGGAGAAAGAGCGGCTTGCAGAAAAACAATTCCATCTGGACGAAATAAAGCGCCTCCATGGACAGCAAAGGGAGAAACGGGGAAGGGCTATTCTTCACCTTAATGCCAAGCTCCTCGGTCAATTTCTTGATTACTACATTTACCGTTTTGGCCGCGCGCATATGCCCGAGCACCAGATAAAAACAGGCGATATTGTGCTGGTGAGTGCGGGCAATCCACTGCATTTCAACATAGAAGGCACGGTGAGCGCCATTGGCAACCGTTTCATTGAGGTAATGCTTCCGCAGCGTGTCTTCAAGGCCCGGGAATACCGTGTGGATCTTTACGTTAATGACATTACTTACAAACGTATGCTTGAGGCTTTGGAAACACTTCCTACCTCGCTATTTCCCACAGATATACTACTTGGTAAACGTGTCCCTGAGATAAAATTAACCAGCATAAAAAGCCAACGCCTCAATACTTCCCAGAATAATGCTCTAGCACGCGCTATAGACAGTGAACTTTTTTTATTACATGGCCCTCCAGGCACTGGTAAGACATGGACCTTGGCTGAGGTGATCCGTGCGAACCTGGGCAAAAAGATCCTGGTTACAGCCGATAGCAATGTGGCAGTGGATAATCTCGTGGAATATTTCACCGGTCGCAGGATTGTGCGTATTGGCCATCCTGCCCGCATAGATGAGCGTCTGCTTGGCTTTAGCCTGGATGTGCGTATACGCCGCCACCCCAGATACAAGAAAGTAGAAAAGCTCAACAAGCAGATCGAACAGATGCGGCGCGAGCAGGAAGAGCGTTATATCAAGCCCAGCCCTAGCAAACGGCGCGGCATGTCCGATGAACAGATCATAGAGATGGCCGAGCGCGGCAAAGCAGCGCGAGGCCTGTCGGCCAAGACCATGGTTAAGATGTCTCACTGGATAAAGCTTCAGGAAAAGATCAACGCCCTGTATAAAAAACGTGACCGGCTGGTAGATAGCATAGCCACAGAAATATTGGACGAGGCAGAAATAATCTTTACGACCAATGCAGGGGCTGGCAGCGAGTTTCTACAGGGCCGCACCTTTGATATCGTCTTTGTGGACGAGGCGGCCCAGGCTAGCGAGCCATCAGTGCTCATTCCGCTGGTGCGCGCCCGCCGTGCTGTGATGGCCGGAGACCATCACCAATTGCCGCCCACTGTTCTTGCGCGCGATGCGCAAGAACTTAGCCTGACACTATTTGAGCGCTTGACAGGCCTCTATCCTGAGGCAACGGACATGTTGACCATCCAGTACCGCATGAACGGCATTATATGCCGTTTCCCCAGCTGCCGTTTCTATGGCTGCCGTCTCCAGAGCCATGAATCGGTGCGTGACATCGTGCTATCAGACCTGACAGGAGGCAAGTCAAGTGCTCTAGTGGGCGGCAATGTGCCCATAGTTTTCTATGACACGGCGGGCAGCTGGCGCGAGAGGAAAAAAGCAGACAGCCCATCACGCTACAATCCGGGCGAAGCAGACTTTGTTATCAAGTTAGCAGGCGAATTGCTCAGGCTTGGTCTTAGCCCAGAACATATCGGCATTATTACACCATACAAGGACCATGAAGAATACATTAAGCGCCGCGCAGGGGAAATAGAAGTTAAATCTGTTGACGGCTTCCAGGGACGTGAAAAAGATGTTATTATATTAAGCCTTGTCAGATCGAACGAAGAAGCAGAAATAGGTTTCCTCAAAGACCTTCGTCGTTTGAACGTGGCAATCACACGGGCCAAACGTAAACTCATAATCGTAGGTGATGCCCAGACTTTGACACCAGAACCGTTTTTCACAGACCTGCTGGGCTACATCAAAGACAACGGCCTTTTGCTCAAAGCAGTAGAATTATAACAACCAGGGCATATCTTACAATAAGCTAAAACCCTGTTCTTAGCATGGGTCCTCCGGCAAACTTATAGGAATATTGAGCTTTTTCTCTCTGTTCATTTGCAATTAACAACTGCTATAATGCCACTTCTTAACCAGAAGAAAACTTTGCCGTTGGGGCTAAAACCTTTAATGCAATTAACTAATAAACAAGAATATACACACTACTTAAAACAAGGCTAACTTTCTAATTTCATTTTTCATAAAATTATTAATAATTTCAAAGTCCAAACACTAAGACCTTTAGCTATGAGAAAAGTTATCATTCCATTGCTAATTAGCTTATTTTTATTGAGTGCTTGTCATAAAAAGCATGAGAATTACATTATAAATATTCTTGAAACATCAGATGTACACGGACAGATTTTCCCTTATAATTTTGTTTTCAATGATACTTCAGACCATTCCCTGGCACAAGTGTATACTTATGTCAAGCAGGTAAGATCACGTGCACCGGAAATCACAATCCTACTGGACAATGGTGATATTATTCAGGGTGACCCTACTGTTTACTACTATAATTTTATAGATACAACAGACAAACATATAGTAGCCCGTGTATTTAACTTCATGGGTTATGATGCCGCCACTATTGGTAATCATGATATAGAAGCTGGTCATGCAGTATATGACCGCTTACGCAATGAATTTGATTTTCCATGGTTATCGGCTAATGCTGTGCGCACAGACAATGGCCGTCCATACTTCCAACCTTATACTATTCTCAAACGCGGCGGCATTAAGATTGCTATTTTAGGTCTGACAACCCCGGGTATTCCCCACTGGCTCCCAGAGAACCTATACAAAGGCATGGAATTCAAAGACATGGTAGAGACTGCCCGTTATTGGGTTAATTATATCAAAGAAAAAGAGAACCCTGAAGTGTTAATTGGCCTGTTTCACTCAGGACATGACTGGACATACGGTGGAGCAGATAGTAGCCAGTGTTGTAATGAAAATGCATCCTTGTTAGTGGCCAAAGAAGTACCTGGTTTTGATATTATTTTTATAGGTCACGACCATGACAAGTATATGGATTATATTGTTAATAACCAAGGAGATAGCGTGCTAATACTTGACCCCTCATCCAGGGCACAATATATTAGCCATGCAACCATAACACTGACATGGGATAGCAAAAATAAAAGATATAGCAAAAAAATAACCGGAAAAATTGTAGCTACAGACACTCTTGCCCCTGATCCCTCGTTTATGAAAGAATTTTGGCCTGATTTCATGGCAATTAAAAAATATGTTTCTGATACCGTAGCCTTTTTGTCTCAAACACTGGATGGACGTATGGCATATTTTGGAGACAATGCCTTCCTGGATCTTATCCACAAAGTGCAACTGAGTGTCTCTGGAGCAGATATTTCTTTCGCTGCACCTCTTAAATTCAGTGCAATTATACCTGCCGGACCTATCACTGTGGGACAATTATTCAACCTTTACCGCTATGAAAACATGCTTTACACTATGCGTCTGAAAGGTAGCGAAATAAAAGATTACCTGGAATATTCGTATAGTCTTTGGCTTGATGACAACCCACAACAAGATGGACATTTACTTAAATTTTCACCTGATGGCAATAGATTAATGAACAGGTATTACAACTTTGACTCTGGTGAAGGATTACTTTACACTGTAGATCTTACAAAACCCGAAGGACAGAGAATTACAATAACTGGGTTGACAGACGGTAGAACATTTGACACAGCCGCTTATTATACAGTAGCAATTAATTCATACCGTGGAAATGGCGGTGGTGGACATCTTACCCGTGGAGCACATATACCTCATGATAGCTTACAGAGCCGCGTTATAAAATCTACTGACAAAGATCTTAGACTATACATAATGCAGTACCTAGAGAAACAAAAGGTATATGAACCTATTGTCAATAACAATTGGCAATTTGTTCCCAAAAAATTAGCACAACAACTTGAACAAAAAGACTATCAGATACTGTTCGGACAAAATAACGAACATTAAGGAAACATTTTAATAACAAAACTTTGTCCCCGGCATGGCTTTAATCTTTTTTAGCCGCGCCGGGGACTTTTTTACATGGACAAGAGTATTCGTAACAGTAAAATATTACGCAATCGAAGAAACACGTATAAACTTTTAACAGCAAAGATTTAGCCTGCCCTTTAAGTCGAACATGAACATAAAGAAATATTCACATACCCTTTGCCAGTTATTTTGTAAATTTGTATAAGCCTGGGAGACTAAAAACTTTGGGCTATGACAATAACACTGTGGATATTGCTTGGTTATTTTGTCCTGCTATTTGCTATAGCATGGTACTTCTCGCGTCATCAGAACATAGAAGACTACTTTGCAAACAAGCGCCAGACAAGCCTGTGGTTGATGACCTTCTCTACTGTGGCCACTGTAGTCGGTGCAGGAGGCACTGTCGGCATCGTGGCCGAGGTGTATAACACAGGCATATCTTACGGTCTGGCACTGCCTGCTGCTTATATCTTTGGAATGTTAATATTGGCATGGCTGGCACCACGTATTAAGCAGACAGGCGACAAGTACAAAGCCTATACTGTGGTGGATTTCTTTGGGAGCCGCTTTGATGAGAAAAACCGTATCCTGACTGCTATATTGCAGATCGTCTTGCTAATTATATGGATAGGCGCACAGGCTGTGGCTATTGCTTCCCTGACCTCCGTACTTACAAAAATGGAATACACATGGGCACTAGTTCTCACTGCCGTTATAACGATCCTGTACACTGGCATGGGAGGACTGAAGATTGACATAATTACTGACTTTATACAATTCTGGATAATCTTGATCGTGTTTACAGTGTTGGCATTTATGGGAAATAAGCTCACAGGAGGAGTGAGTGGATTGTTCGCCCGGCTACCACAGGGCCATCTGGATCCATTTGCATTTGGCGGTGTGGGCTGGTTTGTCGGGATTATACTGCTTAGCGGTTTCCTATTCCTGGGCAACACCTCGCACTGGCAGAGGATTTTCTCTGCACGCTCACCCTCGGTAGCCAGACGTTCATTTCTGTGGACCATTCCATTTGTGGTAATAATCTCTTTAATCATTCTTTGGATCGGGCTTGAGGCAAGTGTCATACTGGACATACAGGATAAAAACAAGGCTATCTTTGCTTTCATGGACAGGGTTCTGCCACCAGGCTGGCAGGCAGTAGGCTACGCAGCAATCCTGGCTGTGATAATGTCATCAATTGATAGCTATGTCGTGGGAGGTTCGGCAATTATTTACAAGCTACTGGGCACAGACAGCGGCAAGAGCATGCTACGCGCACGCAGTATAACAGTGGTTTTTGGTTTACTGGGCTTTGTGATAGCCTATCTTGTACCGGACATTGTTAGGCTCTCGCTGTTGATAACCTATCTGGCATTGATCTTTGTGCCAGCAATCTTTGCAGGACTTTTTTCGGAGAAAGTATCGTCCAATGCTGTGTTTTATTCTATCCTTGTACCGACGATTGTGCTTTTTGTCCTATTCTGGAAGATGCCCAAATCTGTATTTTTGATAACAACGCTGCTGAGTATCGTTATAGTTGCCTTTTACGACAAGGTTCTGAGGTAACTGTGAGGGCGGTTGATGCCGCTATGGCCTCGCATGTCCATGTAAAGTAACCTTGGGTACATGGCTACGCCATGTAGTAGTGCCGCGAGCACACCCAAGAGGCGCAAAGCGTCGAAGTCTGTCTG
>JALWNS010000374.1 GCA_027083655.1 Bacteroidales bacterium
ATTATGCTTGGCCAATGCTTCGTGCAACTGCGGCGGGCTAAAATAGCGGCTAAAACGGTGTGCCTCACGTCCATCCAGATAAATCAAAACTACAGGATTGGTAAAAACCCGTTGCTGTCCTGCTACGTCAGGGCTTTTGATCGTGTCAACGTAATAAAGCTTAACCTCAGGATAATTCTCTGAAATAAACTGGGCTACCTTGGGCTTGAGCGTTTTACATACATTACAATTGTCATGGGAAAAATAAAACAAAACAGCAGGTTGCTTGGTTGCCTCATTAAACTCCTCCAGTGTCTCTATTACTGTAAACATTGGGCAATAGGTTTAAAAATTGCCCTGCAAAGATAAAGTTTTTTACGATGAAAGCAAGTAGTTTAATTTTTCTTTTATCTCATCTGTTGTCTTAGCCTTGAGGATATCCGAAAAAACTTCATAAAATCTCGACTTGGCTAGAAAAATTTGATTCAAGATTGCCCTGGCCTCTGCCGAATACACTGCTTTGTCCAGTAATTGATTAATAAACCGGCCGTAATTTTTGTCCAAATTCAAAACTTGTGGCACATTAAACATCTGTTTTATTTGTTCCTTTTTCAAGTTCTGAAAATAGCGTTTTATCTCTTCGAATGCCTCCAAGCGGGTCTCTTCTACCTCAAGCATGCGTTGTTGATCTTCATATATATCATTTAAAGCACTGACAGAATTATCAAACCGCCCTAATTGTTTGCCGTAAGACTCAACAGCTAATTTATTATGGAGGTAAAAATCTTTGTAAATATCTATATTAAAATCAATTAAAGAGATAATATTGTCTATTTCTTTGTCATATAACTCATTATTAAACACAAGTTCCTCGTCTGATGAGATATTAGCCAGCTTCCTGAGATTCTCTGACAGGGTAGCAATCCATTTAGTCCTAAAATGTGGTTTTATTGTTGTAATTAAATAATATGCATGTAAATAAAAACCATTGTCCAAGAGTTCTTCTAGTAAACCCATTAAGCTATGTAGCCTATAGCTCTTTATAATTTCAACAATCAAAAATCCTATAAAAAGGAAAAGAAGGACAATGCCAACAGCTATTAATGGAGAAAAAAACTTAATAAAAAGAAACATTGCCAATGTCAAAACAGCGATACCTATGACCAGATAAAACAAAATCCTTCGCACACAATTTTTCTGTAGACGGTCTAAACTACTGTTTAATTCCATGTTAGCAGCCATGTATTGCATAAATATTAATCCGTAAAATTTTTCTTTAATTTAAAAATTTAAGTTGAATTTTTTTCATTTTTTCTGTAAAAATAAACAACTCCATACTCGGCACTTTTCTTTCTTCTAATTTCGGGGGGGAGACTTTCAAAGCTCTTCTCTATTGCATTCCACAACTTCTGTATAAGCTCATCAACCTTAGGCCTGAGCTTAGCAATATTCTTAAGATTAGCTTGTGTTACCTCTTGCAATTTCTTATAATACCTATAACTCTCTTCAAAGCGGTCAAAATAAATTTTTACCACAGAAACCTTTGGATTGGTAACAGGATTTAAGCCTTTAGCCAGACGGGCTTCTTCTCCTTGAATTATCTGCTTGCCCCACTGTAAAACCTCCTTCTCGGTTTGTAACTTTGGTAATGACAGGTTCTCTGGATCTAATCCAAAAAACTCCCGCTCTGTTGGTTTTAATTCATTACGTTGTATGGCCATATTAAACACCTGTAAAAAATGAGTTAGATACATCTTAGCTATTCTAAAATCTTCTTTCATCTCTTTTCCTGCTTCCACTTGACGGCGGAAAGACATATTGTACAAATCAATAGCTTGTTCGAATTCTGGTAAAAGAACCCTCAATTTATACAGTAAATCAAATGGGATAACAGAAATACCTTGATCGCTATCTCTCTCTGCCTTTTCGAGTGCAGTCCTCATAGCCCTAATACGAGCCTTATCTGTATTTGGCAACCTTCTGTATGGCATTTACTTATCAAATTGTTAATTTTGCTTTGCAAATCTCATACCATAATGTATAGTCTTATTTTTTTGTCTAAAATTTCTGTTCAAATCATTATTTTTCATAAATTTGGAAAAACAAAACTCTTCTGTTAAAGTGGCCCAGCGTTTAGATATTAGAAAAATACCAGTTAAATACTTTATACTGACAGCTATAATTACAGCACTTGTTATATTTTCCATCATCGGTTCGCAATTCCTTTTTAACTTTTATCACACAAAAAAGATACTTGAGCTTTATAACGCTGCTTTTGATATAAAAACAGAAATAAGTATTCTTGACCACAACGTACACACTCTCTTTTTTGATCCATACAGGTATATTGATGAGAAACAATTCTCTAAGTTGTACAGATCTATAGAAAAAATACATAATGACCTGAGCAGGGTTGCAAACAATAAATTAGCCAAAAATAACCCATATTTCCACAAGCTCATTGCTAACGTAAATGAGTACCATCAAAACCTTCAACAATGCCAAAAAATTAATTTTCAATTATTTAACCCCACTGAAAGTAAAATATCCATTATCGACAACTTACTTTTCCAGCTAAAGTCCAACAACGAATTCCTATTGCCGCCATTTGACAAATATACTACAGAGCTTATTAACATTATTGATGACCTGGAAAATAGGAGAGTTCCCAATGCAATTATAACACAAAAACTAAATGACCTGGAGCAGGGTATTAATAAATTGAATGTTGGAGCTCAATATTTAAGCACAAAAAATAACCTGATACTGTTAGTTGAAAAAGTAAAACAAGCAGTTGCAGATTATATTTTTCTAATGGATCAGTATGGCAAACCATTTTCTTCAGGGGCATTGAAAGAACTTAATACAGATAAAC
>JALWNS010000375.1 GCA_027083655.1 Bacteroidales bacterium
TTTATCAGATAGTTTTAGTATATTTGTTTTCGAAAAAAACAATAAAAACTTATTAGTTATGAGTAAGATAAGAGTAGGTATAAACGGATTTGGCCGTATCGGACGTCTAGCTTTTAGAATTATCCACGAGCGTCCTGACATTGAGGTTGTTGCTATTAACGATTTAGCAGATGCAAATGCTTTGGCATATCTGCTCAAGTACGATACAGTCCATGGCCGCTTCAAGGGTCATGTTGAAGTCAAAGACGGTCAGTTGATTGTTGATGGCCAGAAAATTCGCATCACTGCTGAAAAAGATCCTGCCAACTTGCGTTGGGATGAAGTAGGTGTTGAGTATGTTATCGAATCAACAGGTCTTTTCCTTACCCGTGAAAAATCAGAAAAGCATCTGCAGGCAGGGGCTAAGAAAGTTATCATGAGTGCTCCTTCGAAGGATGATACTCCTATGTTTGTATTAGGTGGTAACCACGACAAACTAACCTGGGATCATGATATTATTTCCAATGCTTCCTGTACAACAAACTGCTTTGTACCAATCCTGAAAGTTTTAAACGAAAACTTTGGTATCATCGAAGGTTTGATGACAACTGTACACTCTGTTACTGCTAACCAGAAAACTGTTGACGGTCTAGCCAAGGACTACCGTCGTGGTCGTGCTAGCTTCAACATTGTTCCAACTACTACAGGTGCAGCCAAAGCAGCTACCAAAGTTCTGCCAGAACTTGTGGGAAAAGTTAATGCTATGTCGATGCGTGTTCCCACATTGGATGCATCTATTATTGACTTCACGGTTCGTCTTGAAAAATCTACAAGCTATGAAGAAATCAAAGCTGCAATGAAAGCAGCAGCTGAGGGACAGCTCAAAGGCATCCTCGAGTATACAGAAGACCCTATTGTTTCTTCTGACATTATAGGCAATTCACATTCTTCTATCTTTGACGCAGGTGCCGGTATGGAGCTGAATGATCATTTCTTCAAAATCGTTGCATGGTATGACAACGAATGGGGTTATTCCAACCGTCTCGTCGACATGATTGAATACTGGAATAAACTCAAAAAATAAGTCTTATTACAATTATTGTTATAGCAAAAGAGCGTCCTCCCTGGAGGACGCTCTTTTTTTAACCTATAGCAAATAGGCTTGGCCGGTTAAATCTCTAAGTTTTATAGCATATTTAGAAACTTTTTAACATCCTTGGTCATAATTTTGTTTTATTATCAATAGCTTTGCAATACATAACTTGTGTAGCTACCTGAACTAAATGAACAAACTCCTTGCTTACATATTCCTATTGATTATTTTAGGTAATAATTCATGGGCGCAATCAAAGTCTTACAGGATAATAGGCACAACAAACCCGCCTAAAATAGACGGGCAAATTGATAATTTGTGGGATAGCCTGCCTGCAGCTACAGGATTTATCCAATATGAACCAGAAAACGGTAAGCCCGCTTCTGAAAAAACAGTAGTAAAACTGACATATACTCCCAAGGCATTGTACATACTTGCCATTAATTATGATAAGCCGGATAAAATATCTGGCTATCTAACATCACGGGACAAAACAGACCAGGCAGACTGGTTTGCCATTTACATAGACCCGTTTAATAACGGACGTATAGCTTATTGTTTTATAGTAACGGCTGCCGGCGTACAAATAGACAAAAAAATTATAGGAACAAGTGAAGACTACACTTGGGATGCTGTCTGGCGTAGCCGTGTACGCAAAACATCTTTTGGTTGGATAGCTGAGATAAAAATACCTTTTAACCAGCTCCGGTTTCCTAACAAAAAAAATCAAACATGGGCAATAAATTTCCTCCGAAACATTCAAAGAAAAAGAGAAATCTCTTCATGGAATTTTATGGATGTCAAACAACAGTCCCAAATAACACAAATGGGACAATTAGTGGGTCTACATAACCTCCGTCAATCTTTGCACCTCGAACTTTATCCTTATACATCTTTTTACGTCGAAAAATGGAGTGACAGGACAAACGCAGGAACATATTATAATGGAGGCATGGACTTAAAGCTAGGCTTTAAAAATAATCTTACGTTAGACATGATGCTCATTCCTGATTTTGGTGAAGTCCAATCTGACGATCCCGTGCTCAACCTATCTCCATATGAAACCTATTATACTGAGAAAAGACAGTTTTTTACAGAAGGGACAGAAATATTTAAACTAGGTAATATATTCTATTCCAGACGTATAGGAGGAAGGCCATCTAAATACTCTCAAGTACAAAACATGCTTCTCCCAAATGAAATAATTATTAACAATCCTCCTTCTACACAAATTATTAATGCATCCAAACTTACCGGAAAAACCAAAGGTAAAATTACCTTTGGTGTACTTAATGCCCTTACTGACAACACTTACGCTACTGTACTTGATACAACGACCCAAGAACAAAGAAAAATCCTTACTGAGCCATTAACTAATTACAATGTATTCGCACTGTCCAAAGACCTTAAACATGGCTCATACCTGGGCTTTATTAATACTAACAAAACTATCCTTGCACAAGGATATTATTCGGCCAATGTCTCTGCCCTTGAGCTTAATATCAAAGATAACACTGAGACTTATAGGCTATTTATCCGGGCTTCTTCTAGTGTTATTTTCCCTGACAAAAGCCCTAATCCAGAAGTCGGATATGCTTACTCCATTTCTTTAAACAAAACAAGAGGAAATATAAAATTCGGGGCTTCTCGCACTCTTTATTCAGACCAATATTACATCAATGATCTGGGGTACCTGGCCCAAAATAACATAATTACACACAATATATCCCTTAGCTATAATATTTACAAGCCTGTGTGGATTATACGCAACTGGAAAAC
>JALWNS010000376.1 GCA_027083655.1 Bacteroidales bacterium
TACATAGAGTTTGCACAGAGGGAAGAAAATCTGCCAATCTTCTTGCAGCCATGGTGGCTTGAGGCAGTAGCACCAGGCCAGTGGGATGTGGCGATAGTGGAGAAGGGAGGAGATATTGTCGCAGTATGGCCTTATCTGCTGCAGAGAAAGTTGGGCTTTCGTCTCTCGTTGATGCCGCCATTTACACAGCGGATGGGTGTGTATATCAAATATCCTAGTGGCCAAAAATATTTCCGTAGGCTTGGTTATGAAAAAGAAATAATCTTCAATCTGTACGAGCAACTACCACGTTTTCATGCTTTTTCGCAGAACCTTGATTACAGGTATGATAACCTTTTGCCTTTTCACTGGTTGGGATTTGAAACGCGTGTACGGTATACCTATGTAATAGAAAATCAACCTATAGAACAGGTGTTTAAATCACTTAAACAAAAATGGGAAGTAAAAAAAGCACAAAATAGTGGTATAAGTATAGAGACTGTTCAAGATGTGTTAGTTATTTATGATTTGGTCGCCAGGACTTTTGAGAGAAAAGGCCAGGAGTTCCCTTATGATTTTTCTATCTTAAAATCCCTAGACCTGGAGCTAGCCCGGAACCAAAGACGAAAGATTATCGTTGCACAGGATGATGACCATAACACGATAGCTGCCCTGTACCTTGTGTGGGATAAGCGAAGTATGTATTATCTCTTGGGAGGCTTTGATCCTAAATTTAAGAATACCCATGCAACAACACTACTCATCTGGCATGCTATAAAGATGGCAATGGGTATGGGACTGGATTTTGACTTTGAGGGAAGCATGAACGAAGGTATTGAACGTTTTTTCCGTGGCTTCGGAGCCCGCCAGCGCCAGATAACAAATATCTACAAGATAAATAGCCCTTTGTTGTGCGCTCTCCGTTGTTTTGTACCTAAGGTTAAGAAGATAATTTGATAAATCCGGCGTAAGGTTATGATTGATAAGGTCAAACATACTGTCAAGCATACTATTGTTTATACTGCAGGCAATTTCCTGGTCAAGCTAGTAGGACTGATACTCCTCCCGGTTTATACCACACACCTGACCACTGCGCAGTATGGTATAATGGCTATTCTGGAGACAACGCAGAATATTTTGGTACCTCTAATTTTGCTTAATATCCATGCTGCTATAACGCGCTTTTACCATGATGCACAGGACCAGCAAACCAGGGGAAAGATTTTGTTTACTGCATTGGTTTATACACTTGTGGCCGGGGTGGTGGCTAATCTTGTATTTCAGCCTTTTTCCCGTCCCCTGGCAGGCTTGATATTCAATGATAGCTGGTTGCATATGTATTGGGGTTTGCTCTTTGTTAATATTGCCTTGTTGAGCCTGGTCTACCTTGTGCGCAATTTCTTTAATACCATAGAGAATCCTGTGAAATATTCCCTGGTTAATGTTGTCCAATTTACAGTTTTTCTGGGGCTAACGGTTTATTTTATTGTTGTCCTGAAATGGGGCGTAAAGGGCTGGCTGGCGGCCCAGACCATAGCTTACCTGTCAACAATCGGGTTATTTATTCCTGCATATCTTCGCCGGGTGAGGATTGGGTTTAACATGGCCTTGCTCAGGCAGATGTTAGCTTATTCTTCACCACTGGCTTTTTCGTTGATCTCGTCCATGGTGTTGTCTTTTGGGGACCGTTATGTGCTCAATTTCCTTATGGGACAGTCTTCTGTAGGTATTTATTCCCTGGGAGTTAAACTGGCGAATGTTGTAGATTTGATTATTCTCCAGGCTTTCCAGCTGGCATACATACCTTATGCTTTCCGTACTTACCAGGAGAAAGGTTTCAGGTTTTTCCATTCAAAGATGACAACATATCTGGTGTTAATAATTTTTACTGCAGCTCTGGGAATGGCTTTGTTTGCCAAGGGGGTGATACTTATTTTCTCGCCGAATAATCAACAATATTGGCAGGCGGCTAGTTATGTGCCCTATTTAGCTTTTATAAAAGTGTTTGCAGGACTGCGGTTCATGTTTGCCATGAGCATGCATATTACCAAGAGAACCAGAATAATTCCGTTCATCGTTATAGGTGCAGCATTGTTGAATATTGGCCTTAATATTTTGATGATCCCCGGCCTTGGGATTTATGGGGCAATACTAGCTTCGTTCATTAGTTATGTCTTGATGGATGTGGTTTATTATGTTTTTGCCCAGAAGTTTTTCAAGGTCAAGTATGAGTTTGGACGCCTTGCTTTGCTGGTAATAGTGGGTGTGGGAGTTTATTTGCTCTCGTTGTGGATACATATCCCTAACCTGTTTGTTCACATAATGGTTAAAGCCTTTTTTGTCTTGGCCTATCTAGTGATTTTGTGGCTGGTCGGCTTCTTTACCCAGGAGGAACTGGAGAGCATAAAGGGTTTTGTGCAGAAGTGGAAAGATCCACGCAGCTGGCGTCAGAATATTTCAGAGTTGTTTTGACCTTCAACCTACTTGAAAAATTCTTTATACCACAGGTTGACCATTACCAGGTGCCATATCTGCTGTGGCAGGCCCAGGTCCAGAATTTTGTCTATACCTGCGGAGCTGAAAAGATTAACTTGTTTTAACTCGTTGATGTTCTGGATGGTAAAATCTTTTAGCTTGCCATGCACCCATACGTCCACTGGCAGGTTAAATCCAAGTTTTGGCCTGTAGATAATATCATGTGGTAGATATTTTTCTGCCAGCCGTTTGACGAGGTGTTTAGTCTCATTGAGTTTTGGACCAAGCTTTATCTGGTCGTGTAGTTTAAAAGATAGTTCTATTAGGCGGTGGTCGAGGAATGGTACACGTCCTTCCACAGAGTTGTCCATAAAAAACTGGTCTGTGTGGTAA
>JALWNS010000377.1 GCA_027083655.1 Bacteroidales bacterium
ATTTTGTTTTGGAGGGTAGTTTACTTGTTTTGTTTATGTAATCTTCGTAATAGCCTGTAAGTTTTTTAAATGCTTCTCCTCCTTTGGCTGCAAGCTTTGGATCCTGGTCGAATAGTTCCCAACAAGCTAGTTCTGCACGGATAGCTTTGTAGTATTTAGGGTTGTTTTTTCCGAAATTTACAAATAGTTGAAAAATTTTTTCGAATTGTTGCCGAGTGGTTTTATTGGCAGGCCATTCAAGGCCAATACGATAGGATCGCATACGCTGTCTGAGTGCCTGTAGCTGTGTGATATTAAGACTATAATGTGCGATTTTTTCGACAGATTCCTCTGTTAGGAAAGTTTTACCAGAGTTTATAAATGAAGGCAGAATCTTAGAATAGTCAACAATAGGAGACATGGTCACAAGTATCTGGTATGCTGTAGCTCTCATCTTTTCATCAGGATGGCATGCAAGAGCTTCGAGGCGACGTGCAATTACTTCGAGTTTGTTTTTGTCATAATTAGGTATTAATGTTTCCACTTGCTCCAGATAAGGATAAGCAGTCTTTGTCTCTGTATGCAGAATTATTGTTAACAGATTGTCCAGGAATACAAGATCAGAATCTTTTAGCGAAGTAAGCTTAGGAAGACGTGAGGGATTATAGATCTTGCGTTTTTCGGGTAAGCATATTTGCGAAGTGAAATCTTTGAGAGGTAAGTCAAAGTTGGCTTTGGGAGGCGCAAAATCAATAAGCTGTGGATTGGCTACCCACAGCCGGGGTTGACGGATGAGACGGCCAATATCTATTTTGTTGGTCTTTAAGTAGTATGCTAGATCACCAATGATGAAGAAATTTTCTTTTTTGCACAGGCCAATGCGAAGGCGTTTGTGATTAAATTTGTTGACAATATAACCATTTGTAAGCTCAAAATCAGACTCTAATACTCCCAGGTCCCGAATTAACCAACGTGGTATAATAATTTTATACCCTTTGTAGTCAAAACTAATATAATTAGCCTGGTATAGCTGGTCAATCAGTTCTTTGAAATTACGTTCAATATTTTTTCGTTTATAAGATCCTTTGGGCGTTAACTCCTCATATTCAATAGAAAAATCACGTTCCAGTATGGCAAAGTTGACAACACGTTCATAAGGAGCCAGGTCTGAGTTGGCTTTCAGTACTATTTGACGGAAATATTCATACCTATTTTGCTCATCTTTGAGGGATGACCAGATAGGATCCTCTTTGTTAGGAACAATAAGAAGAACGTTATATGGTCGCCCATCACCGACTAAAAACACACGTTTCACACCTGGCACACCATCAAATTTGGATTCTATTAGCCTTGGTGCTATAGTCTGTCCTTTATTGTTTTTGTAAATATCTTTAACACGATCGACAATGTAATGATGCCCATCCTCATCAATGCGGAAGATATCACCAGTCTTTAACCAGTAATTATCCTCTTCTGGATATGGAATAATGTCGTCTGGACCAACATCCTCAAGGTAACGTGCGAGATAATGGCTCTTTATCTCAAGTTCGCCAATATCATTAAGTCTTGTTTCCATGCCTGGTAGAGGTATACCTACAGAATTATCACGGTATTGGAAGGGCGGTGTCATAGTGATACCACCAGTAGCTTCGGTCATACCAAAACCACTGTTTAATGATATGCCATGAGCCTGAAAGAATTTGAATACTTTCGGGTCTAGATAACCAGCAGCTGACAACCCCCAACTTAGGCGTGAACCTACTATTTTGCGAATACGTTTTTGAACAACCTCTGGGGTTTCATGGCCTTTTAGCCCCTCGTTAATACGGTCATAAAATTGTTGCCAACGGATGGGCACGCTAATAAAACCTGTTGGATTAACCTCCGTAAACATCGTGGCCAGGGTATCAAATGATGGATTAGATGCCATAACATAAGTACCTCCCCAAAAAATGGATCCCATCATCTCCAGATAACGTCCAAATGTATGATAAAGAGGTAGATAGCATACAAATACTTCGTCATCTCCCACATCAGGCAAGGCAGCAGCACGGGCAAAACGCTTGCTTACTATGTTGTACATAGAAAAACTAACCCCCTTAGGCATGCCTGTACTACCTGAGGTAAACATTGTCGTTGCAACTTGTTTTATTGGTCTGCGTTGACGCCCGCTAAGGATTTTTTCTATTTCGTTTTTTGTTAGTTTCTTACTTTCGTGATGCAGGAAGAAATCAACATTTTCTTGTTGCCATAGCTGTTCGTTGACAGTTACCAGAAATGTCTTCTTACCTATTTTGTCCAAAGCTCTACGGGCTACTCCCAGCCTTTTAAGGTCATCTACTATTATGAAGTCAAAATCAATAAGATTTAGGATATAGGCCAGGTTATCCGAATTAAAATAAATATTCAATGGTGTATCGAAGATGTCAAACATTAGACATGCGAGGTCAATAATGGCCGTGTCAATGCTATTCTCTGTGAATAATAGTACCCGTGGATTTTCGGGCTTGTGTTTGTAGAAAAAAGCTGCTATTTCACGTGCCCGGTTATATACTTGCTCATAAGACCAGCGCCGATAGCGTTTGCTAGTTTTTTCAAGAAATAACGGTTTATGAGGATGGTCTTTCAGGCGTTGTAAAAATAAATCATGCAAATTGAACTGGATTTTGCGGATAACCTTAAATGTTAAATCAGCCCAACGGCGACGGTTTTCGTTAGAACCTAAAGCACGGAGAAAATATGTTTTTCGGCTTATATTGAGAAAATCCTTGAGCAGATCGAAATCAGGATTTTTTGTGCCAGTGTATTCTTCTAAAGCATAAACAAGACTCAAGGCCTGGTCTTGAGAG
>JALWNS010000378.1 GCA_027083655.1 Bacteroidales bacterium
CTAAATTAAAACGACATTCTTTAATATAATACTTTTATGCACAATTAGTTGTTTGCTAAAGTCTAGCTATGACTCCTTTACCTGATAAGCAACAACAAATCCTACAGGTTCATGCCAGCCTTATTAATATGGTCGTGCAAGCCATTCAGAAACCTCAATTAAGGCCACCATTAAATGAAGTACTAAAAACCAGTGCTGAGAATGGTTGGCAAAATCTTGTTCTTCGTATTTATAAAATAATGGATGGAGAACGCTCTGATGCTTTATTAGCTGATCTAGATGAAGAAGATGAAATAATTGTGAAGGCAATATTACGAGGTATACAAGACTCTACGACCTTACCTGACCCCAGTAAAAATACCGCTAATCCAGGTATGGCGGCTCCCGGTATTGCCCATATGCTAAACCAAGCGGCATCAGGAAACACCCAGGCACTCACCCTGTTATCACACATGGCAGAACAAATGAGTCAAGCGGGGGGGGATATGGCTCTTTTAGCAGCAATTATTAAGAAGTTGATCGACGGAGAAAGAAACCCTGATATTCTTTGCAAAGGGATGGGGACACAAGGAGTAAATTTAGTAAATGCTATTCTAGAAGAACTGGCAATACTTCAATTACACTAAAAACAACCTCTCACAGGCTTTAACAGAGCCGTTTAACGGGAATTCAACCAAGATAAGATCCCGCTAAACGGCTCTGTTAACACAATACATTAATTAATAAAAAGTCTTATTTTTTTAGCATTTCCTGTAGTTTCTTTAAACCATCAAAATCGCCCTTATCTGCTAAAGCCGCTTGTTCATTCCAGGTATCCATTGCTTCTTTGTTATTATTTAAGCGCGCTCCAGATGCCTCTAGCATGTCACGTAAAATGTCATCATCCATATCTGCCAGTTTTTTGAACGTATCAATACCAAGCTCTTTTAACTTAGATGCCATACTGGGACCTATACCACTGAGTTTAGTTAAATCATCACCTTTTTTAGCCTTCTTTGCGGGGGTATTCTTAGCTGTTTTTGTCGATGATTTTTTAGCGGGAGCTTTCTTTGCAACGGGCTTCTTCGCAACCTGATTATTTTTTTCAGTTGGCTTTTTGGCCGCTGCCTTCTTTACAGGTTTGTTTTTTTCCTTAGCGGTCGTTTCTTTCTTCGCTGTTTCTTTTTTAGTACCCTTGCTGTCCTCTTTATCCTTAGGTTTGCTCGCTACAGTACTCGTACCACTGGTTGAAGTGCTAACAGATTCTGCTTTAGTATCAGCTTGTTTTTTTGTCGCGTTACTCTGTGATTTAACAACTTCAGTCCTTTCAAGTGCTTTTTGCGTACTCTCAAGGTGAGATTTCAGCGCTGATATTTCTTTATTTTTTGTCTCTAACTCTGCCTTAAGTGAAGTACAGTCAGCAAATTTGCCACTTGATCTGCCTTTTATCCAGAAAGTAAAAAACAACCATTCTAGTAACCAACCTACTAAAATACCTAATACAAAAGCTCCCATTTTTATCTCCTGAACATAGTTTTAAGACCACAGCATTGTCCCATAAACATTGATGTTTCATCAATGACTTAAGACAGGCAAATCATTAATAACTGAGACATTCCAAGTAATACTGTAAATAAACGGTATAAAAATACCGACAAATAGAATAATACGTAGAATGTGTTTGTCAAATGGTGGCACTATCGTATCGATTAATCCTTACTATTTCCTGATTCAAGGATGTTTAATGCAATAAGACAGGGAATATAAGATTAATCATGAAAGTTCTTTTCATTTTAATAACGTTTTTTTGTTTTGTAGCCCCCTCAAGTTTCTCGACAACGACCCAAAAAACAGAACGCTTATTTTCAGAAAAGTCACAATACCCTTTTCCAGAAGTTGTTAAAACTCAAAAAGCAATAATAACGTTAAAAGCGAATAGTCAAACACCCCAAAAAGAGAAGGAGACCCACTCAAAAACACACATTTATTCTATAAAGCGTTATAACAGAGGTGACACTCATTACTCAGTAATAGACACGAAAAGAACAGGCTTAAACATTGCTGATATAGATAATGAATTTGCACAATTTGCAAAAAACAGTTTTTTAATGGACAAAATTGAAGAAGAATTACTGGTAGAAACTAAAAAGCACAAAGCCATTTCTAAAATTGACTACTGGAAAACATTGTATTCTGTTGAGTCTAAGCAAGGTTTATTACTCTATCGCCCTCGAAACAAATCAAGAAACTGTGCAACTACATTAGGCCCCTGTGGGCATCATCAGCTAACGGCAAAAGCTTTACTTGATATTGGTTGCAAATCTTCTCAATGTAGAAAAAACCGAGAAGACTTTAATAAATCATTAAAAATGAGCAAAAAATTAGATAAACTCAACAACAAGCGTCTTGCCAAAACAGGTTATAATAATTTACCTGAATACCAGAAATATTTGATTCATCAGCAAGGTGCCGCTGGTATTCGTACCATCTTTTCTGCCAAAAAAGGCACCAAAAAACTGTCGAAAACCATCCTTAAAAATATGGCTAATAATTCTTCCTACTCTTATCATCAGCTAAAAAAAATGGGTAGTCAGCTCGCTGCTAAAAATTTCCTGGCGTTTTGGCAAAAAAAATGGGAAGACGAAAAGAAACTCATAGCCCTATCTGAAAATACCGAAATCGTACTACCACAGTTTACTGACGATGAATTACACCTTGCATTAAATATAAAATTCTAATCATGAAAAAAAAGCCGTATATTTTTATCTCTTTGTTCATCTTTCTCAGTATTAACGTAAGTAACGCTGCAAATAAATACTTTGACCTAACAGATAA
>JALWNS010000379.1:0-497 GCA_027083655.1 Bacteroidales bacterium
TATATGTTCATAAGGATTTCTGTCGTCTGCTGGATTGAATATTTCTTTGATTTTTAGCCAATTGTTAAGGTTTATTTCAGGGAAAAAAGTATCTGCATCTAAATCAGCGTTAATGTGTGTAATGTATAACGTATCGACTAATGGCAAAAAGAGCTTATATATTTGTCCGCCACCAATTATAAAGTTTTCTTCTTCTGGGTTTACCATGTTCAATACTTCGTCGAGGTTGCGGGCTATTTCTATATCATTGTGAGAAGAAAGTGTTTTGGATAAGACAATATTCCGCCTTTTGGGCAGAGGTTGTCCTATTGACTCAAATGTTCTGCGTCCCATTATAACAGTGTGATCGATAGTGTTTTGTTTGAACCATTTAAGATCATTTGGCAGATGGGCTAATAATTGATTATTGCGTCCTATGCCCCATTTATTATCCACGGCCACAATGATAGAAAACCCCATTTTTATTGATTTTTGATTAAATATCCTATCAATGAACC
>JALWNS010000379.1:507-2807 GCA_027083655.1 Bacteroidales bacterium
ACCTGCTGTAAGTCCCAATAAACTGCCTTCTGCAGCTATGATAAGACGTTTTTTGCGTGCAGAAATAAGATAACCTTTTTTGTATATGCTATCTTGGGTTTTTATTTTTTCTTCTTTAATATTTGTTGCGCCAAAGGTTATTGTCGAAATCAGGTTTGGTATTACAGAATATATACCTGACATGCCAAGCATTGGCAGGGATATACCAGAAGCAATGCCTATACCCAGGTTAGAAAGGAAAATAGCTTTACTTTTGTATTGGTAACCATCGTTAACACCCTGGAGAAATGTGAATGCCTGATCTATTGTGATATCCTGCGGTTTGGTTAAAATTATTGTATCATTTTTATCGATAATAGCAAAAACTGTTTGGAGGTCAAAAGCTTTTGTTTTGCTTTTTTTATCAAGATAAAAGACTGCATTATTATCTTTATCTATCCTGAAGTTTGTAGTGGATATTATTGCACCATCATTAAGCCATATTTGTATCTGGCCCTGTGTGAAATAAAAAATAAAAATAAGTATCAATGTTAATGCAAAACGTGTCATAAGACCAAGATTTTTTGTAAATTCAACAAATTATTTGTCAAATATTTTAATTTTGAACGAAAATTAAAAATAAGAACCGTGTTTTGGACAATTTTCATATTATCAATGGTTATTTTGGGTATAGGTCTATTGCTCATGAGTGTACAGATAATTTTTGGCAGACGGAAAAGTTTTCCTGATTATCGTATAGGTCATAATTCAGAACTTCGCAAAAGGAATATTTATTGTGCAAAGACCGAACAACGTATTATTGATGGCCAATCTAGCGAAGGAGATTCTTGCTCATCATGTATCTAAAAATAAATAAGCTATGGAACAGATTTTTAAAAATTACCGCGACACCCTCAATTATGCCGAAATTCAAGACCAGGTAAACAAACTAGAAGAGAAAGCTCTCACTAATTTGAATGATGAGGTCAAAAAGCAGCTTTTTTCATTTATAGATCTGACTTTTCTGAGCATTACCGATTCGTATAGTTCTATTCGCCGCGTAGTAGAACGTGTTAACCAGGTAAAACATAAATTTGAAGTGGATAACGTAGCAGGTGTATGTGTATATCCCCGTTTTGTCGAGACTGTCCGCACTACATTGACAGACCAGGATGTGCGTGTAGTATCTGTCACAGGAGGTTTCCCTGCTTCACAGACTTTATTGGATGTCAAAAAGTTAGAGACCGAACTTGCAATAGGTGCCGGAGCAGATGAAGTGGATATGGTAATCTCTGTTGGGGAATTTTTAGAGGGTAATTATGAATTGGTTTATAATGAGGTAAAAGAGCTGAAGCAAGTGGCAGGCGACCGGGGACTTAAAGTTATACTAGAAACTGGTACCCTTAATGATTTTGTGCTGATTTATAAAGCTTCAATCCTGGCAATGGAGGCAGGAGCAGATTTTATAAAAACTTCTACAGGAAAAGAAAAGGTTGGTGCAACGCCAGAGGCTGGATATGTCATGGCTTTAGCAATAAAAGATTATTTTGAACGCACCGGTAGGCGTGTAGGGTTGAAACCGGCCGGAGGAGTCTCAAGTGCTGATAAAGCAGTGGTTTATTACACTATTGTGCAAGAGGTACTTGGCAAAGAATGGCTTAATCCTGACTTATTCCGCATAGGCTCTAGCGGGCTTGCTAATAAGCTACTAAAGGAGATAGGCGTTGTTGGTGAAGATTTTTTCAAAGCAGTACCAAAGGGATATTAATTTTTCCCAGCAGAAGGTTAGTTCAAGAAATTCAGATGCAGGTGCTTTTCATACGGGTATATACAAATATGGCGATGACTTTTGTCATCGCCATATTTGTATGGTAGTTGTGTGTCTAGTAATTCTCCTCTGCGAGGTCTTGTGTGCTTATATACTTTATTCCTTAACACGTTCGATGTATTTGCCGTCGCGTGTGTCAACTTTGATTTTATCTCCTGTGTTGATAAATAGGGGAACGCGAATTTCTACTCCAGTTTCTAGCTTAGCAGGCTTAAGCGCATTACCACTTGCAGTATCGCCTTTTACACCGGGTTCTGTATAGACTACTTCGAGTACTACTGCAACAGGTAGCTCACAAGTAAGAGGTGTTTCTGTCTCGGCGTGGAAGAGAATAAAAACTTCCTGGCCTTCTTTGAGGAATTGTGCTCCATCGATTAGCTCTTCCTGAAGAGTGACCTCTTCGTAGGTTTCCATATCCATGAAATGATAACCTGTAGCGTCTTTGTAAAGAAATTGGTGTGGTCGTTTTTCTACTCTGGCTACTTCTATTTTA
>JALWNS010000380.1 GCA_027083655.1 Bacteroidales bacterium
TTAATGGGGGTGCGTGTCATTGTTTGCTTTTCTTTTTCTCTTTTCATCGTTATAAGTTTTTATCGTTTTTTCTGCAAATTTACGCGCCCCCTTATTTTTTCCCATACACACTTTTTCTTAACACTACCATAATTTTTTCTTGTGATACTTACAATCCAATATTTTAGTCCGTCCAAACAACGTAAAATACCTAAAAAACAGACTTATCCGTTTATAAAACATGCAGAATTCAAACACAAATACCATTTCAGAATAAGTTGCTTCTGGCATGCTTGTCAGGACTTGTGGGCAGACTATTAGTGCAGGTTAAGTAAAAAAACTGGTATAACTACGCGCCCTGTTATTTCAATCTGGGCAGATGGGCGAAGCTTCGCAGCTGTCCTAGCTTGCGAAGATTTTTGAACATGACAGTCATCCAACCATTAAAACCATTATCTCGGGCGGCGCGCCTATCCTCTTTCATTTTTACCCAGATATTTCTCAAGCTACGATTACTCTCGCCTCCTGCGCTCATAACCGTTACCACCTGCGGCAAATAACTGACCTTAACATCTTTGGTCAGGAGACGTAAGACCATGTCATAATCAGCAGCTATCTGCATATCCTCACGGTAAAGGCCATAGCGGTCGAATAGTTGTTTTCGCACAAACATAGTAGTATGAGGTGGCATCCAGCCATAGCGTAGCTTGCGCTTATCAAACTGGCCACTACGCCAATAGCGCCAGATTTTACCATCAGGTAGCACAAAAAGCACATCACCATATACAATATCTGCCCCTTGATCAAAGAGATGGGCTACTTGTTCCAGGGTTTTCTGGTCTGCAAAAAAATCATCGGCATGTAGCAATCCTATCACCTGGCCAGTAGATGCACTTATTCCTGTATTGAGAGCTGCATAAATTCCACGTCCTGCATCCCGCAGCAGGGTAGATATAAAACGGCTATATTTATTTATTATCCGGGGTGTACAATCTGTCGAATCGGCATCAACGATTATGTGCTCATAATCCTTGTATGTCTGGTCAATGAGAGAAAGAAGTGCGCGCTCTAGTGTGTGGCAGTTATTTTTTGTCAGTGTAATTATTGAGAATTTCATTTCATTTTCATTAAGTGTGCGAAAAGCTGTGATACATTAGCTAGCTTGATAACTTTGATATTCTTTGGCTTGTAAGAAAAACGTGAATAAGACGAGACAAAAATTATTTCAAAGCCGAGCTTTTCTGCCTCTTTGATTCTTTGGTCAAGGCGGTTAACGGGACGTACTTCGCCAGTAAGGCCTATTTCCGCAGCAAAACACATCTTCTTGGGGATGGCAATATCCTTGTCCGAGGATATAATGCTAGCCACAACAGACAGGTCAATTGCCGGGTCATCAACCTTAATACCTCCGGCTATATTGAGAAAAATATCTTTGTTTCCCAGCCTCAGTCCCAGTCTTTTTTCGACGACAGCCACAAGCATATTCATACGTCTGACATCAAAACCAATAGCAGATCTCTGTGGCGTACCATAGACTGCTGTGCTAACAAGAGCCTGCACTTCGATCATAAAAGGTCTCAAGCCCTCGATACTAGCCGATATACTCACGCCACTGACAGGATCAGAAGAAGGTGACATTAAAATCTGTGAAGGGTTTTGTACTGGGCTAAGACCGCGGTCATTCATCTCGAAGATACCCAGCTCTGAAGTAGAACCAAAACGATTTTTAACAGACCTAAGAATACGGTAAAAATAATTACGGTCACCCTCAAACAGCAAGACAGTATCCACGATATGCTCAAGCACTTTGGGACCTGCTATCTGTCCTTCTTTTGTGATATGGCCTATGAGCAAGAAAGTTATGGCATATTTCTTTGCAAAGCGCTGTATCTGTGTGGTACATTCCCTAATCTGAGTGACAGTGCCGGGAGAAGATTCGAGGGCATCTGTCTGCGTTGTCTGGATTGAGTCGATGATTACCAAATCTGGCTTTACCTGTTCTACTGTGGAAAGGATATTCTCGAGTATGACCTCTGGCAGGAACGAAACTTTGTCATTATCCTCCACACCCAGACGTGTAGAACGAAGCTTTATTTGCTCGAGGCTCTCCTCTCCTGAAATATATAAAACATTGAGCCCAGAGACGAAAGCCAGTTGCAAAGCCAGTGTAGATTTACCTATTCCAGGTTCACCACCGAGCAGAACGATAGATCCTGGTACAAAGCCGCCGCCCAGAACCCTATCGAGTTCTGAGATGCCTGTTTTCAGGCGTCTGCTCTTGAGAGACTTGATGTCCCTCAAGGGCCGCGGCGGATTCGTAGCCATGGAAAAGTTCTTGACAGAAGCAGAAGGAGACTGTTTTTGTTCGACAACCTCCTCAACAATACTATTCCATGTGCCACATTCCGGGCAACGGCCGTACCATTTAGGAAAAACAGCTCCACAGCTCTGGCATACGTATCGTGTCTTAATCTTTGCCATTAACAAACTGATTTAGTCTTATTTACAAAGAATCACGTATTAACCTTACCAATCTTTTCCTCTACTGATTTTATCTTGCCTTCGAGCCGGTTATCTTTACCTTTTCGAATATCCATTTTTATAGAAGAATACACACGGTTGCAATCTGGTTCGAGCAAATCATAAGACTTGGCCACAAGCTCGAGGGCTTCGCGGACAGTTGGAGTTTCGACAATAGTGCCCATAGCAGTAAACTTGTATGGATAGCCGCTATTCCTTATCATATCAATGACGCGGCTCACATATTTACTAACACTCTCCCCCTTGTCTGTGGGAAAGATAGCGT
>JALWNS010000381.1 GCA_027083655.1 Bacteroidales bacterium
TTCTTTTTATACACGTTTTTTTTAGCATTTTTTTTTCAAATGTTGGTAAGCTCTTGTGCTAGAGAAGCTTTACCCCAGGGTGGCCCAAAGGATACAATACCCCCGCAGGTTGTAAAGAGTTATCCCGAACCATACCAGACGAATTTTAAAGATAAGAAATTAGTCATAAAGTTTAACGAGTTTTTTGACTTAAAGGATTTGCAAAAAGAATTTTTTGTATCACCCCCGTTTGGTCATACCCCAACTTTTGCTATTAGAGGTAAGAAGCTTATAATACGAATGAAAGATAGTTTGAGGGATTCTGTTACTTATACTTTCGAATTTGGTAATGCTATCGTCGATTATACAGAAGGCAATCCTATTAAAAACTTTAAAATAATTTTTTCGACCTATGACCAGATTGACACCCTGAGGGTTAGTGGCCAGGTAATTGATGCTTCTACAGGAGAGCCGGCAGAAGGGATTTACGTTATGCTTTACAAACAAAGTGCAACAGATTCTGTGGTATATAAAGAGCCTCCAGTTTATGTAACTATAACAGATAAACAGGGAAATTTCCAGATTATTGGAGTGAAAAAAGGTTGTTATAAAATAGTGGCTATAAATGACCTAAATCATAACTTTATCTATGACGGAATAGAGAACCAGATAGCCTATCTTGATTCCCTAATTTGTGTGGATGCAATAATTGATACACAAATAACCAGTCTTAGTGCTGGTACCGTTGTCCACGATTCTACAACTGGCGGAATTATTGATACTTTGGAGAAAGATACCACAATTATTAAGATAAAAGTTAATTATCTCCCACAAGACATCAAGCTTAGGCTTTTTGAGGAACACACCAGGCCACAACAAATAGTTTTATTCAAAAGGCCATATCCGTTTTTGTGCTTAGTACGCTTTAGCTATCCACTTCACCAGAATTTCTATAAGATAGTGCCAATGCAGGGCTCTGATACCGATTATATTTATTATTACGATCCCCATGCAGATTCCCTGCAGATATGGATTAAAAACAGGCATATTAGCAACCAGGACACACTGGCATTTATTATTAACTACTTTAGTCCCCAGATGCAAGGTATAGTGATGCGCCAGGATACAATCATTTTTGGATATCCCAAAGTATCTGACTATAGTTTGGAAATCACACCTTTTTCAGAAGAGATAGCGCCTTTTGATTCATTGGTTATGAAGTCTAATATACTGCTAAAGAGTTTTGATGTTGACTCAATGCAGCTTGTTAAAGTCATAGATACTAGCCTGCTTCATCCCCGCAATGTTAATATGCAAATAATACGGGTAGAGCCTGATGAAATAAATATTTATTTTTCACTACCACTGCTTGTTAAGTATAGCGTGTGGATAAATAAGCATCCTATTCCTTCAAGTGATATTAGCTATGACCCGCAGAATGGTAGAATGGTTGTAAAATTGCATGATGCTGCCAGGGATTTGGATACAGTAAATCTGAAAATCTCTTATTGGCTAAAAAGGTTTTATGATTACGAGGAATATCATGAGAAGAGCGAGAAATTAGTCCTCACACGGCAAAAATTACTCAGGGTAAATAGATTAACATGGGATAGCCTGGTTTTAGAGTTTGTAAAACCACTGCGGGATGTATCGGTACAGGGCGATAATCTGCGATGGAAGCTAATAAATCCTTTTACCTTAGGAGTGAAAGTTATCAATCCAACAGACACTGTTAGCTTCAAGTTAAAGACGCTCGACTTTGCCCGGTTGGGAGATAAACCTATTTATTATGAGGAACGGGTGCAATCTATCTACAAGTGGCAACCAAATAAAATAAAAACAGTCGCCAGGGTAAGCAGGCAGCGTGTTATTTTTATTTTTGAACGCCAGCCTTCAGGAATATTCATGATAGACACTCAAGATCCTAATGTACAGGGTAATAGAAATACATACAAACTAAAGGGGGATACTTTGATTGTAGATTTTCTTTCCAAAGAGTTTAAACGAATGAAGGTGAACAAAATAATAATTGGACATTATGATTTTGACAGAACCAGGCGGGTAGAGCTTTACGATACTGTCAACGCCGAGCTGGGCGAAAATCCTTTGTTGAAAAAGACTAAAATATACAAACCACAAAAATTTACTTTCATACGGGCAGAAGATAAACTTATGCAATATTTGCTTTTTTCAGAGTTTGAACCAACGAGTAGTTATAATTTCCTCATGATGCCAGGTAGTCTAGAAGATATACTCGGAAAAAGGAATGATTCAGTTTATGTTATAGAGTTTAAAACAACAGACGATAGAGAGTATGGGAGTATGACTATCACGTTTACTGACGATTCTGTGTATTTTCAACAGAGCCAATTAATACTGGAATTTTTAGACGAGGATAAAAATGTTGTTTACACTTATTATTTAACTAAACCTACACTTAACATAGCCAAAATAAAGCCTGGAGACTACCATCTGAGGATTATTTTTGATAGAAATAAAAATGGACGGTGGGATACAGGTAATTATCTACGTCATGAGCAACCAGAAAAAGTTGTAATATTGCCACAAAAACTAAGTGCAAAGGCGAATTGGCAAATTGAAGAAACTATTTCCATAAAATCACTTGAAAAAATGTAAAGAATTATGTATTATGTGTTGATAATTAAGGACAAATAGATGAAAAAGATTTTGTTAAATATAGTCCTGTTCTTACTAGTCTTGGATCTTTATGCACAGCCCCGGCAGAATTCTTTAATGCCACGTCCTGCTTATACCAGGTTGTATAGGGCAGTTGTAGAA
>JALWNS010000382.1 GCA_027083655.1 Bacteroidales bacterium
TTGTTAATGTTAGTGTTAAGCATTTATGTTTTTCCGCAGATTACGTTGAACAGTAATAGGGTTGTTATTGACGGTAAAGAAAGGTCTTATAGTGCTAAAGCAGGAACAGTTGCTAGTTTTTATTCTAATGGCAAAGTCAAGAGTTTTTACCCTCTAAACCGGGTTGTTGTGTGGGATGGGAAAGGACGTAGCTATTATGCCATGTCAAATAAAGAGGTTACATTATACCCTGATGGCGCTTTGGCCAGTTTTTATCCTAATTCCAAGACAGTGGTCTGGGATGGCAAAGGCCGTAGTTATTCGGCAATGCCTGCACACAAAGTTGAGTTTTACAATAATGGAGGTGTGAAGAGTTTTTATCCTGTTAATAAAGTTGTTGTTTGGGATGGCAAAGGACGTAGCTATTCGGCAATGGCCGGCCAGAGAGTACAATTATATGATAATGGGGCGCTCAAGAGTCTTTTCTTCTACTCAAATACAGTGGTATGGGACGCAAAAGGCCGTAGCTATAATGCCAAGTCTGGAACAGAAGCTTCTTTCTATCCAGGTGGAGGCGTGAAGAGTTTTGTTGCGGCTTCTCAGGCTGTGGTCTGGAATGCTCGGGGACAGAGTTTTACTGTTAACGCAGGCACGCGTGTTAATCTCGACGCTAATGGAAATGCACAATAAACCCAAAATTATACAACAATGAAGAAAATAGCTTTAATACTTACAGCTTTGTTTATGCTTACAGGTGTTTCATTTGCCCAGGTACACCAGGGTGGCCCAAAGACCGTCAAAGATGCACAAGGCCGTAGCTATGTGGTTAAGCAGGGAACAAAGCCTGTTTTGTACGAGAATGGCAGTGTTAGAAGTTTTGTAGCAGGTGAGGATGTTGCAGTGTGGACAGGAAGGAATAAGAGTTATGTTGCACAGATGGGATCCACAGTAGAGCTTTATCCTGATGGTAGTGTTAAGTCTTTCACACCTGCACATAATGTCATGGTATGGGATGCTAATGGAAAGAGCTACCAGGCAATGGCCGGCAAGCCTATAAGCTTTTACCAGGATGGCGTTGTGCAGGGTTTTTATCCTGCTCATAATATCACGGTCACAACTGCTCGTGATAAGACATACACAGCCATGGCGGGCATGAAGGTGGAATTATACGAAGATGGCCATGTCAAGAGCTTTTTCCCTGCAGAAAAGATCAAGGTCAAGGCTCGCAAGAAGAAATACAAGGCTATGCCCGGACGCCTTGTCCAGTTTGACCGCGATGGATATTTTGTACACTAATAATTGGCTATCTGTCTAAAAAACAAATTGTCCTTCTAGAGAAATTTCATGGACAGTTATACCAAACACCAATTTATTTTGCTCTAATTAAGTTTGGTATATGCCGATGCTACAGACAAATAGGACAATTTATTGGCCTATATTGGCTGTCAAATCGGTATTGGCTCTTTTCTTATAGACCATGAAAGGCAAGAAAAAAAAAACAAAAGCCGGGCTACGCTAGCGTAGCCCGACTTTTGTAAGAATTAACTGGAGGGTATTTTTGCTAGTTTTTACTTTCCAAGCTTCTCCAGGCACATTGTCTCAACGCCTTTTTTCTCCAGCTCCTGGCAGAACTGCTTTGCATCATCTTCTGTGCCTTCGTACATACCGTAATGCACAGGGATAGCCAGCTTTGCTCCAGTGTCCAGCACTGCCTCCACGGCTTCCTCAACGCTATCCATTGTGTAAACCTGGCCCAGTGTCATGAACGTAACATCTGCTTTGACATCTTTCATCTCTGGTATGCGCTCTGTGTCGGATGAAATATAAATACGTTTGCCGTCCATGTTGAACAGATAAGCTACCCAGTTGTTCTCGCGTGGATGGAACTGGGTCTTGCGGATGTTGTATGCTGGGAATACCTCTATTTCCATACCTCCCAGGTTCAGCTTGTCGCCGGGCTTCACAGTGTGCAGGTTTGTGTAGCCATTTTCTTTGAGCTTGGGCATAACCTCGGTCTCTGGACCATAGATTGGAGTGTCCTTGCTGGCGACTTTTTTCAAGTCATCAAAGGAAAGATGGTCAAAGTGTGCATGGCTAATCAGTACGTAATCAGCTTTTACGCTATAATCATCAGGCAGGTTGTATGGGTCCAGGAAGATAATCTTTCCTCCAAAATCTATCTGTATGCTAAATTGTCCAAACCATTTGAAATGTTGCTTGATAAAGTCTTTCATGGCTTAAGGTTTTAGAATTTGACCTAAATTTAGAAAAAAATTAAAATACATGAAAAATCTGGTATTACTAAACACCGGATTTTAAAATTATTAAAGCCATACTGTGTTGAAAGATAGAATGTTGTGTGTTGCAGGAATTAGCATAAAACTTACTTCAGCCAGGTCATCACATGCGATTTTGTAATCTTTGCTAATATGTATAAATTAGAGCCTTGGTTTTTCATAAAATACGTAGGATTATGGCAGAGTCAGATGTTTTTAGGGCAAATGCAGCGGCTGTGATAATTAATTCAAAAGGACAGGTGCTTGCCCTGGAGCGGGATGATATTCCGGGAGCTTGGCAATTTCCCCAGGGAGGGGTAGAAAAAGGTGAAAATCCCATGGATACCATAAGCCGCGAGATTTGCGAGGAGATCGGTGTTAGGGTGGAAGAAGATTTATTATTGTTAGCTGAATATCCTGTTTGGCTCGCCTATGAGTACCCGGAGCATATACAGAAAAAGTATGATAAACGGGGCCAGGCGCAGAAATGGTTTCTTTTCCAGGTCAAAGA
>JALWNS010000383.1:0-2367 GCA_027083655.1 Bacteroidales bacterium
TAGGTAGCCAGAGGGGAAAAAGAGGGATTACCGATCCCAGGAATGGAAGGAGGCGAAATACATGATGCGAAACCAAAGGTGTATATTGAGAAGATTCTGCTTTTTAAAAATTAAAAGTTTATATACATAAGTACATTAAACCTCTGTGAACCCAAATGTAGCAAAAACGAACTTAAACCGACACAATTTCTTCTTAAAAAATACCCAGAAGTACGCATTTGATTGGTAGTTTTATTAGCTATATGGAAATAATACATACATTTAAATCCCCCTTTAGCGTGCATCTGAGTCCCTTTTTCATTATTTTACACCTCTCTGCTTCAATTCCCGATCTACCGCATTCCGCTTATCTATCAAGTCCTGTATAATTGTATCAGACCGAACAGTACGAATCATTTCAGTTAGGATTTCCCGGAACACCAATAGTCGCCTGGTACTATATTGTTTCGGGTTTATTGATCTAACTGGTGGAAACGTTATTCGGACCCGCAATTTAACTGTATTTCCCTTTAATCCACGTTGTAGTGTTTTTATATATCCTTCTTGCTCAAGATTTAGGAACAGCCTTCTAAAGTATCCTTTAACCGTCTGTGTTTCTTTTTCATTCTTTTTTCGCAATATATTCTGAGCAATACTTACCTTAGAAATCCATTTGGTTTCAAATCTTGTTTCCATGTAATCCATCATTTCGTACAGAATTAATAGCTTTCCTTCGTTCCGTGCAATAGGTAAAAGCCACTCTTTAATCGCACATACGGTTGTCTTATAACCTTCATGTCTGTCCTTTACATTTCTATGACGCTTTATTAGCCTCTTATAGTTTTCAGTTACTCCAGTCATGTTACTCAGTGATGAATTTGATGGTCGCTCTTGTTGTTCTCTGTTAATGATGTCAAATAAATCAGCCGAATTAGAGTGTTTCTTTTTCCTATATTGGATGGCTTCCCGCTCTTCGGCATCTTGTATTATTTTATTGTTTTCAATAATAGATAATATTTCTTTTGCCAACTGTTCATATTGTTTACTGACTTTGTGGTTTGAACGGGTCGTTATAATTGTTGATCGCTTAGCCTGAACAGACTTAATTTCAACAGATGCGGATATTATGGTTTTAAATACGTGAATACCCATCCGCTTGAATCGCTCATTTAACAGGCGCTTGGTTGTCTTGCAAACGTTTACCCGGTCATCATACATTGTAATTAAGATGCCTAATAGTTTCAGGTCTGGATTCAACCGCTCCTTTGCGTTTTCGATGGTTCCCTGAAGTTCAACCCATCCATCTAGTGAGGATATATCGCTACTCAATATCGGAATAATAATGTAGTCTGATGCGGACAACGCATTGATTAAAGGTAAGTCTAACGATGGCGGAGTATCGATGAAAACATAATCGTACGCATCGTCAATATGATTTCTATCTTTCTTTATCGCTTCACCTAATATCGAAAAGATGTTCGACATATACTCATGAATCTGGAAATATACCTTTGGCCACACGGCTGCCAATCGTATTGTGGATGGTAAAATTTCAATACCATCATACTGGATACTGGGACGGAACAGGGAAGATATTGGAACTGTCTGTTTTGGGTCGAACAATGCTGTTATGGATTCAGAATCTTTAATCGGCTCTTTGGTGAATATGCTGGTCGTATTCGATTGAGGGTCCATATCAATAACCCCTACACGATACCCCATTCTACTGAATACAACAGCCAGACTTGTAACAGTGGTTGTTTTACCAACACCACCTTTCTGGTTGGCAACCATAATTATTTTTGTAGACATGGTATAAAACCTTTCTGTTATTGGTTTATTTCTCTCTGGAATGTGTCTAAATCGGGGGAAATATATATTAATTAGAGTATAAATAACAATATATTATAACGTTGATATTATAACGTTAATTACAACCAATAAGTGTAGTAATTGTATAACCAGTAACCTGGCAGCTGTCTGATAGGATAGGGGAGATGGTAAACAATTTCTCAATCGTATTTCCATTTAAACCCTTGATTTTCAAGCGCACTGTATGACTCTCTTTTGTAATACGTACTTCCTGTATGGTTTTAAACATACTCTTAGCATCGTATTCATCACTAATTTGCAGCAATAAACTACTACCAATTTTCAGTGGGTTGCCGAAAATTACAGCCCCATATTTCACAGCATCCGCGCTTAAATTGACAATGGATAATTGCTCATTTACAATAATCTCAATTAATCCCTTCTGGTTCAAAATGGATTGTAAGATTTGTTCTTTCTCAATTAACGCCTGTCGCATTAATGTATAGTTTTCGTTCTTAATATTCATTAAATCATGTACAGCTTCGAAATTACGAATCAGAATCATAAACAGATTGC
>JALWNS010000383.1:2377-2756 GCA_027083655.1 Bacteroidales bacterium
TGCCTGTGTTGGACTTTACCAGCTGAGTAATAATTTCAGTTTTTATCCTTACTCCACCTTTAGCAATTAACTTGGCAGGATACCATTTTGGCTTTACCTTCTTCCCGCCACTATCGTTTGTTACACATTTTGCAAACAGTTGCCGCATGTTGAAGCCATTTTGCAGTTCAATAAGTTCAGCAATGGGCCGCCCAACGACTTCACTCTCTTGCATCTTTAATAACTCCAGGATGCTTGTATTGGCGTATATGATAATGTTATCTCTCACTATAAATACACCATCCTGTAAGTATTGCGCCATAGCGTCCGGAGTTATTGTGGTAGAGTCCTTCTTCATAAACATGGCCAGGTTTGGATCAAAGATGGACTTGTACAATAG
>JALWNS010000384.1 GCA_027083655.1 Bacteroidales bacterium
AACATTATCTTTGCAAACCAAAACTAAAAACTCAAATAAAAAAATGAGCGACGACAAAAAAGACATCTGGGACGATCTAGAAGAATTTGATGATTTAGATGATTTAGATGAAAATGTGTTAAAAATGAGCCATTTTTACGAGAACATAGAGCAGCCTTCCGCTGATGATCTACCAGATGAATTATATATTTTGCCTCTGCGCAATAGTGTGATAATGCCCAAAATTGTTTCTCCTATTGGCATAGGAAGGGAGAAGTCTCTAGCTTTGATTAAGATGCAGATGAACCATAGTAAGCTAGTAGGCATTGTTGCACAAAAAAATTCGGCAGAAGAAGACCCTGATTTTTCCAGACTGTATAAGTATGGCACACTTGCACGGCTCGACCGTTTTGTTAACTCACCCGACGACCAAAAAGCAGTTATTGTTGTTGGTATTAAGCGCTTCCGTATCATCGAAACAATAGAAACAGAACCTTTCTTGAGGGCTAAAGTGCAATACCTGGAAGATAAGCCTGCTAAGAATACTGTTGAATGGAGGGCTCTTGTTGCTTCTATCAAATCATTAGCCAAAGAAATTTTAGAGGCGCTGCCAGTTGTACCAACACAGGCTCTCGAGCCACTGGAACAGATAGACGATCCAGAATTTCTGATTAACTTTATAACTACTAACTTTGATTTGGAAACCTCGACAAAAGTAGAGATACTACGTATTGACTCCCTATTGAAAAGAGCAAAAAAACTAAAGGAAGCCCTTACACTTGAGTATCACAAAATAAACCTTCAGAAAGATATTAATGAAAAGGTACGGCAGAAGCTTGATAAGCAACAAAGAGAATATATACTCCAGCAACAGCTCAAAGCTATTCAAAACGAGTTAGGAGAGGATCCATTAAAATCAGAAATAGAAGCCCTAAGAAGGGAAGCCAGGAAAAAAAATTGGCCTCCTAAAGTACAAGAAGTCTTTGACCGTGAAATAAAACGCCTCGAGCGTCTGATGCCTGCATCCCCGGAATACGGTATGCAGATGAATTATTTGCAGACATTGTTAGACTTGCCATGGGGAAAAGTGACACATGATAATTTTGATCTTAAACGTGCACAAAAAATTCTGGATGAAGATCATTACGGTTTGGACAAAGTCAAAGAACGTATCCTCGAATACCTGGCAGTACTCAAGCTCAAAGGCGACCTTAAATCACCAATCCTGTGCTTATATGGCCCTCCAGGGGTTGGTAAAACATCCCTTGGCAAGTCCATAGCCCGCGCTCTGGGCAGAAAATATGTCCGTATGTCGCTTGGTGGTCTGCACGACGAGGCAGAAATAAGGGGACATAGACGTACATACATAGGTGCTATGCCTGGACGTATCATTCAAAATATTCGTAAAGCAGGGGCAGATAATCCTGTCTTTGTCCTTGACGAGGTTGATAAAATAGGCCAGGATTTCCGAGGTGATCCAGGTTCAGCTTTGCTGGAGGTGCTCGACCCTGAGCAGAATAATGCTTTTTATGACAATTACCTCGAGGTAGAATACGACCTGTCCAAGGTTATGTTTATTGCTACTGCCAACACACTTAGCACCATAAAGCCTGCTTTGCTCGACCGTATGGAGGTCATAGAAGTCACTGGTTATATTCTGGAAGAAAAAATCGAGATTGCCAAGCGCCATCTTATACCAAAGCAGCTCAAAGCCCATGGTATAAAACGCAACCAGCTCAAATTTACCGACGAGGCTATCAGGACTATAATTGAAGGATATACACGTGAGAGTGGTGTCAGGGAGCTGGAGAAGAAAATAGCGGCAATTATACGTAAGATAGCCAAAAGCATTGCACTGGGAGAAAAACGTAAAACCACAATAGAAGCAAAAGATATCCGGGACTTGCTTGGTGTGCCCAAGTTTACCCAGACAACTTACCAGGAATACCATGGAGCAGGCGTTGTTCCCGGCCTGGCATGGACACCAGTAGGAGGAGAAATACTCATGATCGAATCAAGCCTTAGTCTGGGCGACGGAAAGCTTACTTTGACAGGTAATCTGGGCAAAGTAATGAAAGAATCCGCCACCATAGCATTACAATACATTAAAGCCCATAGTCTGGAGTTAAAGCTGCATCCTTTAGTGTTCAAATACTGGGATGTACATCTGCATGTACCCGAAGGAGCAATACCTAAGGATGGGCCATCTGCTGGTATAACAATGGCTACATCATTGGCTTCAGTATTTACACAGCGTAAGGTCAAACCTTACCTTGCAATGACAGGAGAGTTGACACTCAGTGGCCGTGTCTTGCCAGTAGGGGGCATCAAGGAGAAAATTCTTGCAGCCAAACGGGCAGGTATCAAGGAGATTATCCTGTCAAAAGAAAACAAAAAGGACATTGACGAAATAAAAGAAATTTACCGCAAAGGCCTTACATTCCATTATGTCGAAACAATGGACGAGGTTCTAAAGATTGCTTTGTTGAATGAAAAAGTGGATAATCCTCTCAAAATAGGTATACCAAAAAAGAAAAATTGTAAGTAGAAAGCCATGGAAGGCTCGTTTTTGATGACATTGACAATCATAGCTACATTAATACTATCTGCTTTTTTCTCAGGCATGGAGATAGCTTACATAGCCCACAACCGGCTACAGCTAGAGCTAGACTTGTCTCGTGGTAAAGTCTCCGTGCCTTTTATCCGTTTTATTTTCAAAGATCCAGGCAAATATATAGCCACAATGTTGGTGGGCAATAATGTTGCTCTGGTTATTTATGGTTTGGCCACTGCCAAGTTATTAGAGCCCTGGCTAACTAAGTATATAGCTACTGATTTCGGCGTTCTTATGACACAGACACTCATTTCTACCATTGTTATATTATTTTTTGCCGAATTTATACCTAAAAGTATTTTCCGTGCATATCCTAATCTAACGCTGAATTTGTTTTCGCCTGTTGTAGCTTTTTTCTACATTATCTTTTATCCTATAACCCTTTTGACAATTGGAATAACAAACTTTTTTATAAAATACATCATCAGACACGATATAAGCGCAGAGAATCAGCGTCAGATATTAGGGCGTGCAGACTTGGATAACTTTATTGACCAAATAAAACAAAAATTTAACTATGACCAGGATCTTGATGAGAAACTACGGTATATCGAAAGGACACTTGATTTTGAGAATATTAAAGTCAGGCAATGCATGGTACCACGGAATGAGATAGAGGCTATATCCGCAGATGCCTCGATCGATGAGATTAGGAAAAAATTTGCCCAGGCCCACCATTCAAAACTCATTGTCTATGAGGGTAATATTGACAACGTCATAGGCTATATCCATGTTCGTAGTCTTTTTAATAGACCACAGAATTTGGATGAGATTCTTATCAAAATACCTGTCGTACCTGAGACTATGTCAGCTAAAAAACTATTGGACATGCTGCTAAAGGAGAAAAAAAGTATAGCCCTAGTTGTTGATGAATACGGAGGAACATCAGGCATTGTTACCATAGAGGATGTGCTTGAAGAGATAGTTGGCGAAATAGAAGACGAGTATGACACGGAAGAATTTGTCGAAGAAAAAATTAGCGACCATGAATATATCTTCTCTGCCCGCCTTGAAATAGATTATATTAACGAAAAATATGATCTAGATTTACCTGTTTCAGAAGAATATAATACTTTGGCCGGACTAGTCTTCGAAAAATTAGAATCTATACCCGAAGAAGGGGAAAAGATCCAGGTTGGTAAATACCTGTTTGAGGTTTTAGATACAGATGGTCCTAAGCTTAATAAGGTGAAAATCATTATATTAGACGAGGAGGCAAACGAGGCGAATGAAGCTTAAGCTACAGACACTCTAGAGCCTCTCCGTGTCCTCCGCGGCAAACATGCGACAAGGAGCTTCTGTCCTCCACTGCAACGAGCAATCAACATTCCCAACCTGCTGCCGCTAATATACGGTAAGCTTCGACCATTTGTCACCTCAGGCATGCAACAAGTGCCCAAACCTGCCGCCGCAAGCGTGCTACGGGCACCTTGCGGCGAATAGCCCTAGCCCCTGTTCAAAAGACTGAGAAATAATTTTACTAATCAATCTTTTAATTCCACTATTTTTTTATTTTTGGTTCAGACTAAAACACAAAAAATTAAGACAATGGCTGTTGTAATAACTGGTTATGACCTCACAATAGAGGACCTTGTACGTGTTGCCCGCTATGGAGAAAAAGTTGAACTACATCCCGATGCTTTAGAGCGTATCAAGCGTTGCCGCGCTATGTTGGAGAAAAAAATCCAGGCTAAGGAGATAATGTATGGTGTTAACACTGGTATTGGAGAATTTTCAGAGATAGTATTAAGCGACGAGCAGATTCGCCAGTTCCAGAAATATTTGATTTACAATCATTCTGCAGGCATAGGAGACCCAATGCCTGAGGAATGGGTTCGAGGTGCAATGCTTGGCCGTATTAATGTTCATGCACATGGGCATTCAGGTGTGCGTCCTGAGATTACCCTCACACTTGTGGAGATGCTCAACAAAGGTGTCACACCATACGTTTGCAAGAAAGGTAGTGTGGGCGCTTCTGGAGATCTCGCCCCAATGTCACAAATAGCCCTGGTTTTGTTAGGTGAAGGAATGGCATATTACAAAGGAGAGTTATTGCCGGGTCGCGAGGCTTTGGAAAAAGCAGGTATCAAAGTACCAGGGCTGGAAGCACGTGACGGGCTGGGGACAATCAATGGTTCGAATGTGCTCACTGCCATGAGTGCTTTGTTTTTGTATGATGTTAACCGTTGGCTCAAGCAAGCAGAGATTGCAGCGGCTATGAGCATGGAAGCGCTCAAAGCCAATATGAAAGTACTGGATGAGAGAATACACAAGGTACGCGGCTTTCCTGGAGCTGTACGTACTGCACGCGTTATGCGCCGTTTGGTAGAAGGTGGTGACCTGGCTAACAGAAAAATTAAAACACGTGTACAGGATGCTTATTCAATCCGCTCTACACCACAAGTTATTGGAGCAGCACATGATGCAGTACGCTGGGCGTGGCAGCAAGTAGAAACCGAGCTCAATGGCGTGGGCGATAATCCAATCTTCTTCCCCGAAGATGATGAACAGCTCTCTGGTGCTAACTTCCAGGGTACACCTGTCGCTGTGCCAATGGACATGGTAGGTGCTACAGTAACAATGGTTTCTGTCATGAGCGAACGCCGTATGAACCGTTTGAATAATCCAGCCCTTAGCCAGGGACTTCCGCCTTTCCTGACCAAGGGTGCAGGTATGTTCTCCGGATTAATGCTTAGCCAGTACACTGCAGACATGCAGATCGTGGAACAGAGAATCCTGTCAGCACCTGCTTCTATACAGTCTATACCCGCCGCAGCAGACCAGGAGGACTTTGTATCAATGGGTATGAATACCGCCCTGAAAAATTGGCAAATTCTGGATAATGCTTATGGTGTACTAGGTATTGAAATGATGGCTGCCGCCCAGGCTATGGATTTCCGTGATTATAAGTTCGGTCGCGGCACACAGCTGGCACATGATGTTATCCGCCGTTATGTAGAATTCCTTGACGTGGACCGTCCCCTGTACAAGGACCACAATACAATGAAAGACCTTGTTGCACGCGGCGAAATACTGGACGAGGTAGAAAAAGAGCTTGGTTCTCTAGACTGGACAGACGATGATTTTAATAAGATACCCTAAAGACTTGTATTGCTATAAATTTCAGATCAGGGCTAAATGCCAAAATACGTGGTAAATACTGCTTCTTAATTGAAAATGAGCAAGTAATAAGCGATCATATCACCCGAAAATTACCGTAGCTACTCTGCTGGTAAGTAAAATTAGCCTAAATTGATTCAGTAAAAAGTATAGTGGAAAATAGCACGTCGGCAGGCCGGCGTGCTATTTTCAAAACCAGGGTTTTAACCAAGGCCTTATATGTCACAACTGGGTTTTTAAGATCTACCCCTCGGAAAAATGAGTAAAGATTAATTTTTTTAATTACTTTCTTAAGCCAGGACCAGTAAAAGATTGTTCTGTACCAAGTTTAGATTTTAAATATGGGGCTATTTCGTAAATAGGTAGTATTTTGTCAACTGCCCCGATCTCGATAGCTACCCTAGGCATCCCAAAAACGACGCAAGTTTCCTGGTCTTGGGCAATTGTATGCGCCCCTTTTTCTTTCATTTTTTTCAGGCCGTTAGCGCCATCTCCTCCCATACCAGTGAGAATGATCCCGATGGAATTTCTGCCAAAAATATCGGCAACAGAATTAAATAAAACGTCGACTGATGGCTTGTGTCTGTTAACAGGAGGCGTGTCTAGAAGTTTTAGATAATATTTGTTTGCTCTCTTTGTTATTGTCAGGTGTCTATCTCCCCGGGCTATGTAAGCAAAACCAGTTCTGAGAGGTTCGTTGTCTTCTGCTTCTTTTACAATAAGTTTAGATAGTGCATCTAAGCGGTTAGCAAATGATTTGGTAAAGCCAACAGGCATGTGTTGTGTTATGACAATAGGAGGAAGATTTGGAGGCAAGTTCTCCAGGACGGCCCTGATGGCTTCTGTCCCCCCGGTAGAAGCGCCGATGGCTATGATAAAATTATCTGGGTCAATGTGTGGATGGAGAGTAAAGATCGATTGGCTATCTTTTTGAGTAAGCTCTAGTTTAGTCCTGTTAATTTTCTTGGGTAATGGTTTAGATAGTGAGGCTGCAGTTATAGCATCTATAAGACGCTGTTTGTACTTGGTCAATTGGTCGATTGTTGTAAACTTAGGTTTTTCTATAACTTCGACTGCCCCAAGCTCCAATGCTTTTATAGCATTATAGCTACCTTCGCCAACGAACGATGAAAAGATAATAACAGGAAGAGGTTGGTGCTTCATTAATTTTTGTAAGAATGTGAGGCCATCCATATCAGGCATTTGTATATCGAGCAATATAACATCAGGCTTGAGTGTTTCTATTTTGTCCACAGCATTGTAAGGGTTAAAAGCTGTCCCGACAACCTCTATTGCAGGTGCATCTTGCAATAGACGGGTCATGGTTTGCCTGATAAGGGCAGAGTCATCTATTATTAAGACTTTAGTTTTATTCATTGCTCTCTTCTTCTTTTGTCATCTCCATGTTATTAGTTGCTTTTTTGATAATATCAGCCTCGACAGATGTCAATATTTTTTCAATGTTTAGTATAATTGTTAGTTGGCCGTTATATTTAACTATACCTTTTACGAATTCGATATTATATTTACTGCCAATTTCTGGAAAATCGCTAATATCATATTCTGACAGGCTTACCACATCTATAAGTTTATCCACAATAAAGCCCATTGTTTGTTGTTCTGAGTTTATTTCGAACGAGGATATGATGATATATCTTTTTTTGTTTGCAGGAGCTTCTTCAAGTTTGAATTTTGTTCTTAAGTCTATAACAGGGACTACTTGACCACGGAAAACAAAGACGCCCTTCATAAAGTCAGGTGTATTAGGTATTGGTGTAAGCTCCTGCATTTCAATTGTTTCGATGATGTTTTTTACATCAACCCCAAAAATTTCGTCATAGAGCTTAAAAAACAGGTATGTAGATTTTTCGTTTTTCATGATTTAAAAGTTTTGGTTAATGTTTGTTTGTTTAAAGAAGCTTTTTTGAAGTTTGTATGTATCTATAATGTATGCAACAGAACCATTGCCAAGTATACTTGCGCCTATGAATATATCAAGATTATTGAAAATAGGCCCTAGATTTTTAATAACTGCCTGGTATTCACCATGTATTTTGTCAAAGAAAAGGGCAAAAGGTTGCCGTCCGCCATTAATAAGTATTAAGTTTTTCTCATTAATTGATTGTGATTTAAGTCCGAAATATTCCGCAATATCAATGTATGGTATAATCTGGTCTTCAATAACTATACGTTGGCCAGAATGTTTCTGTACTTTTGAGATATCGATATTATCGCATCTGATAATATTGGACAAAGGGATCAAGAAATGCAAATTGCCAGATGAGACATGCAATGTTTCAATGATTGACAGTGTTAGAGGTAGTTTTATTGTCACACTGGTACCGAGGTCTATCTCAGAATCTATTTCAATGTCGCCACGCAGGTCAAGGATAGCTTTTTTTATGGCATCCATACCGACACCACGTCCTGATATATCTGTGACTTCTTTGGCCATTGAGAATCCAGGCATAAACAGAATATCGTAAATTTCTTTTTTACTAAGCTTTGCATCCGGTGTAATAAAGCCTTTTTCAATCGCCACTTTTCTGACTTGTTCTGGGTCAATGCCACGACCATCATCTTGTATCTGGATGATAACATTTGTGTTTGAATAATAAGCGATAAAGCGTATAATGCCAGTTTCACGTTTCCCCTTTTTCCTTCTTTCTTCTGGTGTCTCGATACCATGATCCAGAGCATTGCGCAGAATATGCATAACCGGTGATGAGAGCTTATCGATGATTGTTTTATCTATGTGTGTATCAGTGCCTTCTACAATGAAGTCCACTTTTTTGCCAAGCTTAAGGGATAAGTCCCTGACCAGTCTGTAATAAGGAGGCAAGATTGTCTTTATCTCTATTAGTCTCAGATGCAAAGTGGTTTCTTTTATTTCGTTGATAGTTTTAGCAATACTCTCACTTAGCTGTAAGATATGTTCGAAATCTTTTTTTTGAGCACTTTCGGCAAGCTGTGAATTATTTATAATGAGTTCGCTAACCAGGGATAAGAGTAAATCAAGTTTCTTGGCAGGTACTTTGATATATTGAAGATATCTTTGTTTTGTTTCGTCAATGACCTGGTTTATTTCATCCAGACCGATTAAAAGTTTTTTCCCCTTGTTTTTTGGTTTTGTCACGGTCTCTTTCTTACTCTCAGAAGGTTCTTGAATAATCTTATTTTTTACTTTATGTGCATAATTTTTTAGTAATTCGAGTCTTTCCTGTGAGAAAGGCAGGATTTTAACTGCTTTTTCATAAAAGTCTATGAATTTGTCATCTGCAAAGAGATTGAAATCTGCTATTTGTGAAATTTCAACCTCATTAGGTGTAAAGAGAAATATTGCCTTTAGATCTTCGGCAGAATAGTGGCTTGCTACTATAATTTCGTAAAATTCCGGTAGTTTATTTTTATTACTACGGTCCGGGTCTGTGAGTTTTGTTATGATTTTATGCTCAAAATCATCAAAATCAGATAGTATAGTGTTAATTTTTATGCCTCTTTTTTCTATATCTGCATCAGGTTCGAAAAGAATGTAATAAGTATTGAGCCTGTGTGGAGGTATATCATTTGTTTTGCCATGGGTTTCCTGTTTGGCAGAAGAGGTTATTTCGTTGAGTTCATCCATTAACTCTTGTGTAATATTATGAGGTATCAACTCTTCGGATTTTGATGTAACAAGAGATAATATAACATCAACTGCTTTGAGGGCAAGTGAGATGATATGGTTATTAATGGATATTTTATCATCTCGTATAAGAGCAAAAAGGTTTTCGAAAGAGTGGGCTAATTCGACCGTTCTATTATAGCCATAAATACCTGCAGCACCTTTTATTGTATGCATTGACCGGAAAATCTCTTCAACGTATTTTTTGTTTGTGATATCTTGTTCTAGGTTAAGCAAATTTTTTTCAGTATTATCGAGGAGATCTTTTACTTCTGATATGAATTCATTTTTTAAATCTTCGTACATAACTAGTACTTTTTTAGATAAGTGTTTGTTTTATGATGTTAAGGAATTCCTCAATTTTATATGGTTTTTGTATCCAGGCATTAACTTTTAGCTCTTTAGCACGCAATTTTTTCTTGAAGCTAAAATCAGTTGTCAAAATGAAAACTGGTGTTTGCTCATAGCCAGGCATTTTTCTAATGGTTTCTATAAATTGGAAGCCATCCATACCAGGCATGTTCAAGTCAGTGATTATCAAATCAGGATTAAGGCCAGATTGTAATTTCTGTATAGCTTCTTTGCCGCTAAGAGCACCTACTACATTATATCCGTTCGATTTTAAAGTATATTCAATAATATTGAGGGTGTTTTCGAAGTCATCAATAACAAGGATTGTTTTTGGATTATTTCCTTTTTCTTGTTTTTTCTTCGTTGGCCTTTTATTTTCTAACCAGTCAAAAATTTGGTTAATACTGGCGCTATTGTCTTCGGTTTTAAAAATAAATTCAGAGTTAGAAATTTTGTTTTTAAATATTTCTGCATCGACAGGATCATTACGGGTTGCGATTCCGATAATTAGTGGTTTTCTATCCATCTTCCGGGCATCAACTGCAAATTCTGTGAAGTTTTTATCCGGTACTGAAATATCAATTATTATAGCATCGACAGATCCTGGTTTGTATTCGGTAAAGAATTGGTTCGCTGTATAGAACATAGAAATATCTGCTTGCTTAGGATGGTCTTCCAACCGTTTTATAAGGTCATCAAGGAATTTGTCCGGAATACCAACAATAGCAAATTTTTTCATAGTTTGTACGTTTTAGGGTTTAGTTTAGATAAAGTTTTTGAAAGAAGAAGATAGCTCTTTTAGCTTCTCTGCCTGTGCAAGCAGCTCCTCGGCAGATGCAGAAAGCTGTTCAGATGAGCTCGAGTTTTCGTTTGTAGAATTGGACAATTGGAGAATAGCATTGGTTATCGATTCTATACTTTGTTCTTGCTCTTTGCTAGCCACAGCAATGTTGTAAATCATTTCAGCACTTTTGATAATATCTGGTATTATTTTTTCAAGTTGTTCGCTAGCTTTCTGGGACATCTCTATATTTTTGTGGGATAAGATATTGATTTCTTGGGCAAGCTTTTGTGTTTTATCAGCAAGTTTGCGGATTTCTTGGGCAACCACTGCAAAACCTTTGCCTGATTCTCCTGCTCGTGCTGCTTCTATAGCAGCATTGATAGAAAGAATGTCAGTTTTGTCGGCAATTTCAGATATTTCAAGTATTTTTTTGCTAATATCGTTAACAGAGTTAAGGGCACTAAGTATTAAGTCTTTATTCTGCTTCATTTTTTCGGATGCCTCAGATGCAATACGGTTTGTGTACTCTGAGTTTTCTGTATTAGATTGCACAGATGCTAGCATTTCCTCCATAGAAGAAGATATTTCTTCGGTCGTGGCAGCCTGTTCTGTTGCATTCTGTGATAACTTTTGAGAGGTCTCTGATAACATTTCGCTTGTCTTGACTATTTCTTCTGAGCTACTGTCGATATTTTCGAGTATTTCGATTAAGATCCTGTTTTGTTCTTGATTGCGTTTGGCTATTTCTTCAGACCTTGTTATTGCTTTTTTTGTAAAGTTTTGTGTTAAATACAAATACAGGAATGATATTAATACAGTTGCAGTGTAATTGGCAAATGCATTAAAAGCAAATGGCTTAAGTTCAGGATCATTTTGTATGGTATAAACTACAATTCTAGTAGACGTGCCAAAGATGATAAGGGTGTTAATCAATAAAATTCGAGGTGAAGCAAAAAGGACAGATCCAATATACACACCTAGTATGGTATAGAAACCACCTAAATATTTATGCAAAATTGAAATATCGGGATTAATCTTATTAATGACTATGGCTAATAGTAACAC
>JALWNS010000385.1 GCA_027083655.1 Bacteroidales bacterium
TTAAATTCTGTTGTTTTTTTTTCTAACTGATTGGTTTGTAGTTCGTTATCTAGGCAGGTATTCTTCGAAAATTTTGCCCATAGATTTCATTAAGTTATTTTTAGCAGCAGGGTTGATTTCTTGTATTTGATCGAGCAATTGTGCTATAGCTTGCCAGCGTTGGGATTTATTTGCAAATGGGCATGGAGAGGTAAGGTTTTTTAATCCAGAAGCGTTAGCATAAGTATGTATTGTATCTTTTCCTACATAAATTAGAGGGCGGATGAGGGTAAGTTTCCCTTTAAACATTTTTAGCCGCGCGGGAAGTGAGCTTATACTGCCGTGGAAGATCATATTCATAAGTAGGGTTTCGAGTGCATCGTCCCTATGGTGTCCCAGTGCAATTTTATTTGCACCTAGTTTTCCGGCTTGGTTAAAGAGAATTCTTCTTCTGTGCCATGAGCAAGTAAAGCAGATATTTTTCTTAGAATTAAGAGTGTTAAAATTTAGTTTTTCTTCATGCCAAATAAGGGGAACGTTGTAGTTATCGCATATTCTTTGGAGAGCATCCCGGTTGGCTTTATAAGATATATTTGTGAGCTTAACGTGTAATGCAATTAGATCATAGTTTATACCATAATATCGTTGTCTATCTACAAGTGTTTTGAGCAGAACAAGGGAGTCCACTCCTCCAGATAGTCCAATGAGTATTTTGTCGCCTTTTTCTACCAGCTGGTGTTTTTTTATTGCTTTGTTTACTTTATTCTCCAGAGTGCGCACAGCTTTTTTTGTCTCTTTGTCCATGATACTTTAAAATTTTTAGACCTATCAAAATTATTAAGTTTTGTGGTTTTGCACAGTAGCATAAAAAGGCAGGAGGCTATCTTAACAGATAGCCTCCTGTTGTAGAAAAAAGTATGTCTGTTAACATTATTTTGTCATGTCAATAAGTACATTAACGGCCTCTGGCAAATACATGTCTTTTCTGAGGTTTTTAATCCAGTCTTCGTACCGGATTTTGGCTATTGTATCTGTTTCGAAGCGTTGTTTGTCGGCAGAAAGCAGCTGTATGACAAGATTTTTCTCTGCTTTACGCAGGAGGTTAAATGGCCTTGTATTTCGGCGTCGATTTTCTTGTAGCATACGGTATTTTTCTAGTTGGAGGGGTATTTGAGTATTTTCGCGTGATTGTTCCAGAGTGCGGGCATATTCTGTGATGATGCTATATGTCGAGTCGTTTTGTATTCGTTTTTCTGCCTGTGCCACTATACGGTCAAGATTGTAATGTGGTTTCCATTCTTTATAATTGGCAGGCTCTATTTTATCCCAAGGGAGGGGATAATCTTCTTCCCTTTCACCAGTTTTTATGTACATAAATTGGTCAGGCATAATAATATCTGAAGTAACACCTTTGAGCTGCGTAGAACCACCATTTATACGGTAGAATTTCTGTATTGTTATTTTTAATGCGCCCAGGGGTTTGAGGTTATTATTAGTGACAAATTGGTCATAATTCATGATGTTCTGCACAGTACCTTTTCCGTGGGTATGTTTTGAGCCCATAATAACAGCCCGGTTATAATCCTGCATGGCAGCTGCAAATATTTCAGATGCCGAAGCACTAAACTCATTCACCATAACAATCATTGGTCCTTTGTATAAGATGGAAGGGTCAGGGTCCTGGAAAACTTTAACGTTACCTTTGCGATCCCTAACCTGGACAATAGGTCCTTTGTTAATAAAGTAGCCTGCTATTTTAATCACATCGTCAAGTGAACCACCTCCGTTATTACGCAGGTCAATAATAAGCCCGTCAATATTTTCCTTTTGCAGCTTTTCAAGTTCTTTTTTTACATCTTTGTGGACACGTCTACCATTAGGATTGTTAAAGTCGGCATAAAAGCTAGGAATATAGATATAACCAAAGCGTTTTTTGCTTCCAGGTTTGGTGAGTACTGCAGACCTGGCATAAGTTTCTTCTATTATGACAACATCGCGTATTATAGATATTTCTTTGATAGATCCATCTACTTTGCGGACAGTAAGTCTTACTTTTGTACCTTTAGGCCCACGAATAAGCCTTACAGCATCATCGAGCCTCCATCCAACAACGCTTACTGGAGGTTGGTCGTCCTGAGCTACTTTGAGGATAACATCCCCTACTTCCAGCTCGCCTTCCCGCCATGCTGCTCCCCCAGGTATGATTTTAACCACTTTGATTTCCCCGTCTTTGTATTGCAATGTTGCGCCAATGCCTTCTAATTTACCAGACATATAGATATCAAAATCTTCCTTAAGTTTAGGTGGCATGTATTCTGTGTGAGGGTCGAAAACAGCTGTTATTGAATTAATGTAGAGGCTAAACCAGTCATTACGGTTTAGCTTGTCCATGAACTCAAACCAATTGTCATATTGTTTCATTACCTCTTTACGTGCTTTAGCCTCTAATTCCTGGACGGATTTAATCTTAACAGTATCACTTTTCTGGCGTGCTTTTTCCTGTTGCTCGATGTATGAGTTTAACCTTATAAGTGTCTCATATTTGAGGATTTTACGCCAACGTTCTTTTAATTCATTGGTGTCTTTGGGATAATCAATTTTATCCGGGTCAAGCTCGATGGTCTCTTCTTTGCTAAAATCAAAGGGCTCTGAAAGGATTTGTTTGTAGAACCCCTTAGCCTGGTTATAGCGTTTTTGATAGATTTCTATAATAGCATCTAGAAAAGCGAAATTAGAATTCCTAATCAGGTCATCGACCAGGTACTTGTATTCTC
>JALWNS010000386.1 GCA_027083655.1 Bacteroidales bacterium
ATAGTCTGCCGGGTCGAGATACTCGATTTTCTTACTGTCAAAATCCCAGAACACAATCTCTTTTGTATCTTTATAAAGAATTTTACCTGTAACCATCTGTGTATAAGAAGGATAAAGCGTATCATAAAATTGCCTGTCCAGTGTATTGTAGAACAAATACTTAATATCTTTAACGTCAACTATATCTGTGTCTTGTGCTACCTGGTTAAAGAAAATCACTGTATGATCTGTATGATTGTAAGAAATAAACTTCCCTTTGATCGAGGCATGTTCCAGGATAATAACATCAAAATTCTGCCCTACAACAAAAGGATTTAACAGACTTATTATCAACAAAATAAAACCAAACATAAACACTTATTGATGCTTTGTTTGCTAAATTAAAAAAAATATTCTTATTTAGTTTTAAGACTTAAAAAAATAAAATTATGGCAGTAGAAATACGAGAAGTGATTAGCAAAAAGGACAAAAAAGCATTTGTCGAATTACCTTATAAGATATACAAGGGTAATAAATACTGGGTACCACCACTAAGAATGGACGAATATCATTTTATTGATCCAAAGTACAACCCTGCCCTGCGCAAGTTCAAACACAAATTTTTCCTTGCAATAAAGGACGGTAAAGTTGTAGGCCGTGTTGGGGCAGCGATTAATCATATATACAACGATAAAGTCGGCAAAAAATATGTACGTATCATAAAACCAGAGTTTTACGACGACCAGGAAGTTTTTGATGCTCTTATTAAAGCAGTAGAAGATTTTGGACGTGAACATGGCATGAACCTAATCCACGGTCCTCTAGGATTTACAAATCTCGACACACAAGGGCTATTAGTCGAGGGATTTGATTATTTACAGTCAGTAGCTTCGGTCTATCATCTGCCGTATTACAAGGATCATTTTGAGCGTCTGGGCTTTGAGAAAGAAAATGACTGGGTCGAACTACGAATAACAATAACCGAAGATGTCATCGAGAAAGGGGAAAAACTCCTGCCTATGATAGAAAAGCGTTTCGGCCTGGAGCTTCTGAAAATCAATTCCATAGAAGAAATAAAAGACCGCTATCTCGACCAATTATTCGATGTATTAAACGATGCCTTCAAGGATCTGCCTTATGTTATGCCATTTGACGAAGAGCTAAAGCAGTACTATACAAAGAAATACATCGAAATACTCAATCCGCGCTATATTAAAGTGTTGCTTAAAGATGGTGAGCTAGCAGGCTTTACCATTGGTCTGCCTTCCCTCTCCGAGGCCCTGCAGAAGGCCAAAGGCCGCCTGCTACCATTTGGCATTTTCCACATCCGCAAAGCTCTTAAGAAACCCAAGGTTGTGGACATTCTACTAACAGGGGCTAATCCTAAGTATAGCAAATTCGGTATCGGAGCACTGGTGATAGGTGAGCTGCAAAGGGAACTGTGGAACGACGGCGGACGGTATTTCGAAACAACAGGTATCTTTGAGACTAACCAGCTTGCACTGTCCAACTGGAAGCAATACAAAGAAAAGATACAACACAAGCGCCGTCGTGTTTATGTCAAAGAATTGAAATAAAGCCTTTTAGCCTGGCTAAAAGGAGAGATAAATTTTTATTCAAAAAAAATTTGCAAATTTTCTAAGAGGTTAATATTTTTGCAACGCAACAAATGAGATGTGATGCCCAGGTGGCGGAACTGGTAGACGCGCATGGTTGAGGGCCATGTGGCCGCAAGGCCGTGCAGGTTCGACTCCTGTCCTGGGCACCAATCTTTCAAAAGGCTCTAAGAAATAGTGCCGCTTCATTGGCGGCTCTTTTTTTACAATGCCCGGGTGGCGGAATCGGTAGACGCGCATGGTTCAGGACCATGTGGCCGCAAGGCCGTGCAGGTTCGACTCCTGTCCCGGGCACAGAAAAAGGGGAATACATTATGTGTTCCCCTTATTTTTTCTGCAAGATTTAGTTTTCTTATTTCGTATGCAATATGTTAGTTATTCCGTTGATACTAAGTTAGTTCAAGGAAGTATTTATTCATATTTGTGCTAAAAATAAAGAGTATCACTCAAAGAATTTATTATGCACATTTTAACCTGCCTTAATTGTGCGGCATAGAGGCAAACCCCAATGCCCATTAATAGCTGGCTACGGACAGCGAAAAATATCCCAATGAAGGCATAAGCTACATTAACACATTTGACTTTTTCTTTTGCAGGTAGCTACATTTTTGACGGATGAATAGCCTATTCTCTAAAATTTGGGAAGTTAAGGTTTAACTCCATTTATACTTTTTACTGAATTATTTTAGTCTAATTGTTTACCAGCAAGGTGCCTACGGCACGCTTGCTGGGGAATTGGGCGTTTACTATTTTTACCATTTCTGAAATATATTTGGTCTAAAATAAAACCTGGAGACACTTTGTGACCTACTCAGATTAACTTCGTGTTTAGAATAAATTAAAATCAATAATTCGAATTTGTACACTTTCTATTTATAGCCAGTATCACTCCTGACAAGCTAGTCACAAATGCAATTGGTATCATCCAGGTATTAAATCTAATATTCATGCCTTTTATAAAAAAGTTTTAATTTTGGGATGGAAAAATATTATTTTTAAAGTAAATAAGCTAGCCGCCACAAAAGCCGCCTTTTCAGATGAATTAACCATAATCCACAATACACAAAAACTTATCAAAATGAAACGGATAGCAGGTTTAATTTTATTTGTACTCCTTAACCTTTATTCATTCTCACAATGTAAAATAGC
>JALWNS010000387.1 GCA_027083655.1 Bacteroidales bacterium
GGATAAATAAAACTGTGATTAGTCTTTTCATTGGTTAAAATTTTGTATTTTTACCTTACTAATTTAAAAAATTAAATTGATGGTGGAACTACAGACAATAAAAAATAACCTTAAGAAGAGCGAAGATTACCTGACCAGAGGGCGACTGAAGAATGCTATAAAAATACAGAAACACCTTGCCATTGAAGCAGAAACAAATTTTTTGATAGAAAAAATAAATTTTCAATTAGAGTCATATAATTACCTTTTGCAGTATTTCCAGAAAGGTGTCCAGGACCCAAAACGCAAAGATCTATTCGAAGACATCAGGCTTAACCTGTTTACTGTCAACGATTTGTTGTGGAGGGAGATAGCCAGGAATTACCAGCCTTACAGGCGTTATATTGATTATTACAATGACTTGAAGCTTGAGTTTGACTTGAATAAGATTGCCCAGAAAAAGCAGCAGTATTTCCCGGAGCTAAACATGGACTTTGGTCCAATGAGTGAAACAGTACTGGAGGATTTTTTTGTAAATATATGGCTTTATCCTGACCTGACCCAGGAAGATTATGAAAGTTTTAAGAGCTTCCTGCAATCAGATGCTTTTTGGGTTCAGAAGGCATTAGCCATAAGTGCCTTGACCCTGAGTTTGTTGTATTTTTTCTGCCCCAGAAAGATTATGCTTTTGTTTGATGCTCTTATGATGAAGCAAGAACAGGTGTGGGAGAGGGCATTTATAGGTCTTATTCTGGTGCTTTCCATATATGATCACCGTCTTAAATTCTACCCAGAGGTAGCCAGCAGGGTCAAGACTTTGCCGGAGATTGAAGGTTTTGACAGTGTTTTCAAGACTATAATTATCCAGTTGTTGCGTAGCGGAGTAGAGACCCAGATTTTACAGGAACGGTTTGAAAAAGAACTCTTGCCAGAAATGGAACGTCTTACACCAAAGCTTTCTGAAAAGTTAGACCTTGATAGCTTAATGTCTGATGATATTTTTGATGAGGAGAACCCTGACTGGGCGAAGCTTATGCCTGAGGAAGAAGAGTTCTTTAATAAGATGAGCGAGTTTTCTATGTTGCAGTTAGAGGGTGCAGATGTATTGCATTCTGCCTTTTCTAAGATGAAAAACTTTCCTTTTTTTATGAGATTAAGCAATTGGTTTATGCCTTTTTATTCTGGTAATCAGAGCATAATTAGTATGCTTGAGGAGATAGGAATGCAGGAGGAAGAAGCCCGGACATTTGTAGATGTATTGAGCCAGGCTAAATATATGTGCAATTCGGATAAGTATTCGTTCTGTTATCAGATGGAATTTTTACCAGAGCTACAACGGAAAACTACTATAGAGCTTTTCAAAATGGAGGCTAATGCTACAAAAGAGGTGATGGAGACAGAGGCTCTTAGCGATCCTATGGGAAATAGCCGCCAGGTTATCATACAGTATGTGCAGGATTTGTATCGCTTCTTTAAACTCTATCCGTACCGTGACCAAATTCCTGATGTTTTTGGTGATAATTTGCTCTTTCACAAGAAAGAATTTTTTGGCTGGATAGCCAGTAAGCCCCTATATCATGAAATAGGGGACTTCTACTTTGGCCGGAAACTTTATGCCCAGGCTTTAGATGTTTATACTGTTATAGAAGACTATGATAAAGACCCACAGCTGCTTGAGAAAATAGGTTTTATTTACCAGAAGAAAAAAGATTATCAAACTGCACTGGAATATTATAAGAAGGCAGAGCTATTTGAGCCCAACAAAAAATGGTTGATGAAGAAAATTGCTTTTTGCTCGATGAAGTCCGGGCATTTCGAACAGGCCCTATTTTATTACAACACTTTACTCGAACAGGATCCGGAAGATACGAAGATTATAATCAATATAGCCAACTGTTATTTGAACATGGAGGACTATGAACAGGCTTTGCAATATTATTACAAGGTAGATTATTATTCTCCAGACAATCCCAAGGTACTCAGGCCAATAGGCTGGATAAATTTCCGACATAAAAATCTGGACAAAGCCCAAAAGTATTATGACAAAGTCATAGAAACATCACCAAGGCCTGTTGACTTTGTTATTGCAGGACATATTTATTGGATCAAAGGAGAGAGAGACAGAGCTATAGGGCTTTACAAACAGGGCTATGCACAGTATGAAAACAAAGACCAGTTTGAGAAAATATTTTTCGAAGATACAGACATCCTTCTATCTTATGGATTAACTTCTTTTGATATAGACCTGATTTTCGAATCTATTATAGATTAGTCCCAAAAATGTTTTTTATGAAGCGTTTTCTAGGTGTAAAACCCTTTGATTATAAGACGTCTAAATTGTTTTTTGGCCGCCAGGAAGAGATAGAAAAGCTTGCCTGGGAGCTTCAGGATAATAAGATTGTTGTATTACACGCTCCTGATGGATATGGCAAAACATCCCTTATAAAAGCAGGCCTTGCAGGCTTTTTTAATGTTAGAAAAGACACAGATTTGGTTTACATTTCCCTCCCGGATACAAAGGGATATGATTTTTTGCAACAGTTGCGTAGTTTGTTATTGCCAGACCAGAAAGTTATCACATACCTGGATAAAGTTGTCCGGGATGACGGTAGCCTGTGGTTTGCCTTGAGAAAATGGCAGGCACAAAACCAGGATAATACTTTAATAATAGCAGTAGATAACGCAGAGAAAATATTGGATTATACTAATCAAGATCGTGCGAATATACTTTATCATATTTCAGAAGTACTATA
>JALWNS010000388.1 GCA_027083655.1 Bacteroidales bacterium
CCAGAGGTTTCCAAATAAAGTTTTACAAAAGAGAATTTTAAACAACACAATCTTAGTCATTTAAAAATATTTTAAGCAAAAAGATACACAAGGTTTTAATATGCCATCTGCTTCCTACACAACAATACAATAAATATAAATCGGGCATTACCTGAAACGGCATACGACTCACCTTCATTGGTATAAACAAACTGAACTGTCTTTATGGGCAACTTTTGGATGCCTTCAACCGCACCTTTTTTTTCTTTCTTTGCTCTCATCTCTTTTTCGAAAGACAGTTTATCTTCTTGCTCAGTTGCTACGCTTATGTGACTTGCTGCAACAAGCAGTAATGCACTTAGGATCAGAGGGTATTTCATATTTTTTACCTAGATTGATAACAATACGAAAATTGTACAGGTGCTACTAACATAAAAACGCCATTATCCCCTTTGTTTTTACGCCATGATTTAGCAATACAAATCTTTGATTGCGGAGTTCATTACTCGTGAGATAGTTATTTTAAGCAAGGTTAGAGTGGTTTAACTATGGAACGTCTGGCAATAATTAATCAATATATCAAAACCCAAATAAAGGGGGGTTATCAGCTACCCAAAATAAAGAATAAAAAACATTTTTATATTGTGCCTTTAAGTGGTGGCATAGATAGCTTCGCTACGGCCTATATTATGCTGTGCTTATATCCTGATACCCCTTTTGTTTTTGTTCACTGTGATACCGGTATTGAAGCGGAAGGTACTGAAGAAGCTTTGCATCAATTTGAAATCAACACAGGTAAGAAGATTGTTCGCATTAAGGGTAAATATGACATGCTTGAAATGATTGAACGGGGAGGTAATTTTTTACCATCACAACGCCAACGTTCATGTACTCAAACCTTGAAAACGCTTCCAATAAAACGTTTTTTTCAAGCATTGAAAGAAAAGCATGGGGATGATGCTATTTTTATTCAGTTTGTTGGTTTAAGAGCTGATGAACCACTACGACAAGGTATTGATTGGAAAGAAGACTATATTGCCTCTGCTTACCCATTACAGAGCCTAGGGTTAACCAAATCTCACGTAAATACGATAGCAGAAATAGCACAAGGTATCCCCTCTTATTACATCAATAAATCCCGTTCTGGCTGTAAGATTTGTATTTTTTCAAGACGTAGTGAGATTATTGATGCATGGAACAATTCACCCGCTGAATTAACTCGTGCAGCTGAGATGGAAGGAATACCTGACGATATACTTGCACGTTACAATGACCTACCTATCCCAGTACATAAACAAATTAGCGTTTCACGAAATTGGATAGGTTACTATCGCCCCTCTTTATTAAATAACCCAAAAACAGCTTATGAAGCTAAACGCGGTAACAACAAGCTAAATAATAATATTGTGGACTTATTTGGAGCTAATTCAGCTAAACGCTTATTCGTTGCTGTAGAGTATCATTATTACAAGAACAGCTACGGTTTATGTGAGCAGCCTCATGTATTTTTCGAAAATATTATTACATATTCTGGTACATTGGGCGGCGTTAAGGTTGCCTTAAAACACTTTTGGTTACATCGTTTGCATACCAAAGAAATGTATGATGCAGATGAGATAGCTTTATCAGAAGAGCGACAAATTCAAATGATTGAGATTGAAATCGATGGTTTTGACTTTGAAGTTCCACCAAAGCCTGATGGTGTATATACATGGCAAAATGATAAAACGCCTCTTTACGCTATAAGAAAAACAGTTTCACTTATTGAGCATGTTTTATTGTGCGAAGGTTTAAAGCAGGATTTACAAAGCCCTGTAAAGCAAATACGAGATATTGCTGTTAATGCAAAAGAGAAGCTTGCAGAAATACAACAATATGGCAGAATTTTAAGCTCAATACAATACGACAAGCCTAGTTTTACTGATTTGACTGAAGATATTGATATCTCTGATGCCCCCGTTGCTTGTCTAGCTTGTTCAAGGTAGAAGATATAAATTGTATATAACCTATTGATAATATTGAAGGGATAAATATATGATTTATCAAACAAATAGACTTAAAGAATTTTGCAAAAGAATAATTTTTATTTGCATTGTTTTTGGAATTATTATGGACATGTTATATGTCATAGGGTATTTTCATCATAATAAAACTGTGTTTGATTTATTCTGGGATGATATATTTCAATTAAACCTTAGTATGACGCTGATATTATGGTCTTTATATCAGTTCTTTACACTAAAGAGTGAGCTCGAAAAAAATAAAACGTTCATTATGGTCTTACTAAGTACTTACCTTTTTGTTAAACCTTTTTTGGTTTATTTAAGGTATCACTAATTTTATTAACGGACACTACTGTCGCTTTCATGGTTTCCTAACTTAAAGCTTGTACTGTTTTTCAGTAATGTTGTCTAATGAGTCCCAACTATAACTGTCAAAATCTTCTAAGGATAACTTACCTCCAGCTCTTTTATTGCCGATCACATTGCGAATTGATGACCATGAAACCTCTAAACTCTGTAATATTTCTGGCAATATAGATTGTCGGGTTTTAGCATCTTGGAACAAGAAAAGAGCTACGCGACTGCCTATAATTTTCGATAATGATTGTTCTTGAATCCCGATAAGTCCCTTATATATTTCTAATAATTCATGATATTCTTTTGGAAAAGCACTTTTCAAAACACTCTCCAAATAAGCTTCCAATTGATACATTATCGACTGTTCTTGCTTAGTGCTATCAACAAA
>JALWNS010000389.1 GCA_027083655.1 Bacteroidales bacterium
GTATGCGGTAATGTAAGATTAGAGTGGTGTCATTTTGTAAATCAAGAGAATATCCGTCCAACGTTATTGTGTCAGTGACAAATATTAAGTTTCCTAGCAGTATATCCTTTAGCGTAGCCGGACTTAGCGAAAAGTGTGTACCAGGAACTAAAGAGTTGATATCAACGGTATAATCCTCAAAAAGCATAGAGTGCACCCGGGCAGTATCACCAGAAATAGTAATTCGAGCCAGAGGCAAACCAAAGCCAGAAGTAGCAGTTATTCTTGCCGAAGTATCTGAAGGGATATCAATCACACCCGAGATGGCCTGTCCTGATCCTTGAAATACAGAGCGTGCAAAATAATTTACTTTCAGCGTAGATGTGTGTATCTGGCTAAGTTTTATGAGACGCCGCAGTGATGCTTCTTTTTTCTCTTTTGTCGATGTGAAGTTTTTTATGGTCTGACAGGAGCTGATTGTCAAAATACTCAGAAATAAAGCTATGTACAGCAGAATTCTATTTTTCATGATTTTCTATGTTTGTGAAATCACCAACAATAAGTTTGTTTGCATTGTTAATAATAGTTGAATTGGTTCCTATGATAGAGTCATTTATACATGAGTCTCGTATGATAGTCCGGTCGTAAATTATTGAATTTTTGACTGTTGAATTTTCTATTACTGAACCTTCTTCTACAGACGCATAAGGACCGATTACAGAGTTAGTTATTTTAGCACCAGATCCTATGTAAACAGGAGGATTGATCACAGAGTTTTCTATAATTGCGTTTGATTGTGATAGGTTATTATGCTGGATTTCAAGAATGCGTTTAGTTGTAGAAAGCAGGGTCTGGGGATTACCGCAGTCTAGCCATTCATCTGTAGTGTATGATTTGAATTTCATTCCTTGTTCGAGTAGCATGCTAAGGGCATCTGTAAGCTGGTATTCACCATTACCTTTGATATCGTTGTCAATAATGTATTGTATTTTCTCCTTTAGCTTCTGTGCCTGGTTGAAGTAATATATACCGATAATAGCCTGGTCTGAAACAAAAGTTTTGGGTTTCTCAACAAATCCAGTTATAAAATTATTTTGATCCAGGTCCACTACTCCGTACTGTTCTGGATTTTCTACTTTTTTAGTGAAAATTATAGCCTCCTCAGAAGGATTAATTTTTTCTTTTGCAAGGAAAATTGTATCGGCAAAGGCAATAATGACGTTGTCCTGGAGCATGTCCTTTGCCATAAAGACAGCGTGAGCTGTTCCCAGAGGAACATGCTGGATGAATAGATGGTATTTTAGCCCAAGCCTCTGGGCAATGTCTTTTATTTGTTGCTGTATATCAGCGGAAAAATTACCTATGACAAATCCTACCTGGTCGATTGGCTCAGGTGAAATTGCTTGAAGGTTGTTTAATAGATGTTCAACAATACTTTTCCCGGCGACTTTGAGAAGTGGTTTTGGTGTTGTCAGTGTGAGAGGGCGCAGCCGTTTGCCCATCCCTGCCATTGGAATTATTACTTTCATGTGTCTTAGTCTTTTAGGTTTAATATTTCAGTGTTGTTAGCAATTTTTTTAACCAAAACGAAGTCTAATTGGCGTTTGATAAGGTCTGCACGAGCCACACGGACAAGTATTTTATCCCCGATTTCGAACTTGTTTCCGGTATACTCGCCAATGAGTGTGTAGTTTTCCTCATCGTAGATATAGAAGTCATCCTCTATATCTCGTATCAGGATTGTACCTTCTATGCTATTTTCAACAAGCTGCACAAAAATACCCCATTCATTAAGTCCTGCAATAATACCTTCGAACTCCTGCCCTATTTTGTCCTTCATATACTCAATAGCTTTGAATTTAATAGAAGCCCATTCAGCTCTTTGTGCCATTATTTCCATTTCTGTGGCATGCTTGCATCGTTTGTCGTATTTACCTGCATTTGCCGAATCTTTCTTTTCAAAAAGATAACGGTATAAAAGGCGGTGAACCATTATATCCGGATAACGGCGAATAGGAGAGGTAAAATGTGTATAATACTTGAAAGCAAGACCAAAGTGGCCAATATTGTCAATAGAATATTCTGCCTTAGCCATTGCCCGGATACCTATATTTGCAATTATCAGAGCCACAGGGTTATCTTTGATCTTCTTAAATAATTCATTAAGCGAATACGCAAAAGCTTTTGGAGATTTGGTAGATATATCAAAACCAAACTTTTTTACAAACCGTGCAAAATTTTTCAGTTTTTCCTGGTCAGGTAAGTCGTGTACACGGTAAACAAATGTTTTAGGCTTTTGGCCTTCGGGTACTTTCCCAATTTTTTCTGCTACTTTCCTGTTTGCAAGCAACATAAATTCTTCTATGAGCTGGTTAGCCTCTTTCATTTTCTTGAAATAAACCTCAGTAGGTTTTCCCAGAGGATCAAGCCGGAATTTCATTTCCCCTGATTCAAAGGCAATAGCACCATTACGAAAACGTTTAGCACGCAGTTTCTGCGCCAGATCATTCAATGTAAGAATAGCCTCTGCATGATCGCCTTTGCCAGTCTCGATGATTTTCTGCACCTCATCGTAATTGAAGCGGCGGTCAGATTTGATAATAGTTTTTTCTATTTTATAACTTAGAACACGTGCATCCCTGTTCATTTTGAATATAACGGAGAAAGTAAGCTTATCTGTATGCGGATTGAGTGAGCAGAGCTCGTTTGATAACCGTTCGGGCAACATTGGCACTACACGGT
>JALWNS010000390.1 GCA_027083655.1 Bacteroidales bacterium
CACTAACATTAACAATACAAACGCAAACTTTCTCATTATCTAAAATTTTAAATTTTTCAGAATTTACCTTATCTTTCTCTAAAAGTCAACCACAATGTTATGAAAGCATGTATTTTGAGTATTGGTGATGAGATTTTACTGGGAAATATTGTGAATACCAATTCCCAATTCCTGGCTGAGCACCTGACAGCCCTGGGTTTTAGTGTTAAAAGAATTCTCTCCATATCAGACGATCCAGACCAGATACTTGAGGCCCTGGATTTTGCAGCAGGGGAAACAGATCTTGTCGTAAGCACAGGAGGACTGGGGCCTACGAGTGACGACCGCACCAAGGCTGTTATAGCACAATTTTTTGATGACAAGCTAGTAGAAGATCCTATAGTGATGCAGGATGTGCAGGAGTTTCTCGCCCGGCGCGGTCGTCAGATGAACCAGGCTAACAGGGAACAAGCCCTTGTACCGTCCAAAGCAAAGATCCTGCGCAACCGTCTGGGCACAGCACCAGGTCTGTGGTTGGAGAAGCAAGGCACTGTCTTTGTCTTTCTGCCAGGAGTGCCTCACGAGATGAAGGAGTTATTCAGCACAGAGCTCAAACCCAGGTTAAAAGACCACTTTGACCTGCCTGCAATTTATATCCGTTTTGTCCATACCCTGGGCATACCAGAAGCAGAGCTCGCAGAGAAATTGCAAGATTTTGAAAAAACACTACCCCAGAACGTCCAGATAGCCTATCTGCCATCACCTGAAGATATCCGGATAAGGCTTACGGCGCAGGGCCAAGACCTAAGAAAAATTAAAAACCAGGTGGACCTGTTGCTAGAGAACCTAATTGCAATATTAGACGAGGCCGCGTGGGGATTGGATAACGACGACATCCAGACTGTTGTCAAAAAACTCTTTGTGGCGAATAAGCTTACTCTCTCCACGGCTGAGAGCTGTACAGGCGGGAATATAGCACACATGCTTACCACAGTGCCGGGAAGTAGCGAGTATTACAGGGGCACAGTGGTTGCTTATGACAATGGGATAAAACAAACAGTGCTAGGCGTCAAGGAACAGGACCTCCTGACACACGGTGCAGTAAGCCAGCCTGTTGTAGAACAAATGGCCCAGGGCGTAAAGAAGCTCATGAACACAGACTTTGCCGTGGCTACTTCTGGCATAGCTGGTCCTACTGGCGGCACACCGGAAAAACCTGTTGGTACAACATGGATAGCAGTTGCTACGCCTACAGGTGTGGTGTCTAAACAATTTTTATTTGGCTCTAGCAGGGAGGTTAATATACGCAGGGCCAGTGCTACTGCCCTTCACATGCTGATTACGCAAGTAAGAAAATTCAAAAAATGACATTTTGTTTTTTGAAATGTGATTAGCTATTTTTACATAAAATTTTAAAAATTCTTCTTATGAACAAGATAGCAGAAGTCGGTAATAAAGGCTCAGGCGTCCGTTCTGATTGCTTTATGCGCCTGGAAATTGCAAGTTCTGGTGGTATACAAATAAACCTTCAAAGCAAGGTCAAAACACTCTATGGAGACAGGATACAGGCTCTTTTGCAGGATATTTTTAAGCACTTTGGCATCGAAAATGCCCGGCTAGAAGTGGAAGACACAGGGGCATTGGATTTTGTCCTGGCAGCTAGGCTTGAGGCTGCAATAAAAAAAGTCATTGACACTGATAAGGAATATCTCTTACCAGTGCTCGAACAAAATATTTACTCAACAGAAAAAGACCGTTTTCGCTTGACGCGTCTCTATCTTCCTGGCAATACACCCAAGCTCATGCTAAACGCAGGTATTCACAAGCCACATGGAATAATACTTGACCTGGAAGACTCAGTAGCTCCCGACAAGAAACACGAGGCCCGCTTTGTGGTTCGTAATGCACTCCGTAGCGTTGATTTCATGGGCGCCGAGCGTATGGTACGTATCAACCAAGGGGACAGGGGCCTGGAAGACCTGGAATACATCGTTCCACATTATGTAAACATGATTCTAATACCCAAGGTGGAGACCGCAGAGCAAATTCAAGCCGTAGAAGAAAAAATAATGGGCATCAAACGTGACTATGACTGGGATATCTGGTACATGCCTATAATAGAGAGTGCTCTGGGCGTGGAGAATGCTTTTGCTATTGCAAAAGCGTCGCCACGCGTGGCCGCCATGGCCATCGGTCTCGAGGATCTCACTGCCGACCTTGGTGTTCAGCGCACACTGGAAGGCTGGGAGACATTCTACCAGCGTACACGTATTGTCAATGCAGCGAAAGCTGCCGGCATACAGCCTATTGATTCGGTCTTCTCTGATGTGCAAGACATGGAAGGCCTGCGTCAAACAGTGATTAGGTCAAAAGCAATGGGCTTTGAAGGAATGGGGGTTATCCACCCACGCCAGATACCTGTTATTCACAAAGCTTTTGCTCCTAGTGCCGAAGAAATAGAAAAAGCCCAGAAGATAGTTGATGCCTTCAACGAGGCACAAGAAAAAGGTCTGGGCGTGGTTTCGCTGGGTAGCAAGATGATTGACCCGCCCGTTGTCAAAAGGGCTTTCAACGTACTCAAGCTCGCTAAACTGGCACAGGAGTTGAGCTAATTTTTTGACCAAAGCCGCTGCTTTTTCCATAAAGTAGCGGCTTATTTTTACAAAAAAGCTTTTTTTTATACAAAAATATTCTTATGCAAGAGATTGATATTAAATGTTCTGACGATCCACTGATAATC
>JALWNS010000391.1 GCA_027083655.1 Bacteroidales bacterium
ATTAGTGAATGAGCTTTATAACACGCTTCTTTTCTTCCCTTCTTTCCCGCCGCGAGAAAAGTGGACTTCGCATAGAGCTGGGAAAATACCTTGAGCAGAGTTTGACGCATTTTGACAGGGAAAAATGGAATAATTCTATAGAGCTATACACACAGGGCAATTATCTCGAGGCATATTATAGTCTGCTCCAGTTTCTCAAAGATCCTAACCTGGACAATATCATTATTAACAAGCAAAACCATCTTTTGGAGTTTGAGCTCTTCCAGGGTTCGAAAAAAGTTATTGGACGTATCACAGAAAATGAAATAAGCATTTTTTCGGATGTAGTGGGATACAAAGACCATATACCTAATGAGCTACTGGAGGTACTTCTGCAGGAGAATTACAAGTTTCGTTATGCCTGGTTTGTGCTTACCCCCCAGACAATAAGAATGGTTTTTAATGGACCTGTTTCGTTGATACAGCCAAAGGTGTTGTATGAGGCCCTTAAGGAGCTGTCCATTACTGCAGATAGCTATGATGATGTCTTGATCGAGAAATATGAGGATTTCACACCTATAAATACGCAGCATATTGTCCAACTATCAGACAAAGAAGTAAATACAAAGATTAAATATTTCCGGCTGTGGATAAAATCTGCTCTTAATACATGCGAGAAGTTAGGCCGCGATAAACGCCAGAAGGAGGTTAATAAAGGAACAATAAGCTATGTTCTTCTGTCCACTGTGTATAAGTTATTTTATCTGTTGGCTCCCGAAGGTGTGCTATTGGATCATCTGCGCCGTCTGGATGCTTTTTATTGGTCGAGCGAGTTGGATGTCGTGAACAAAAACGAATATTTGATAAGCTCCTTGTCCGAGTTATTATCATGGACAGATCAGATTATTTCAAAGTCTTTGTACAAGGTTATTTCCACTTTTTCTACTGTGCACTCCGTCGAGACACACAAGCTTATAGATTTCATGTCCACAGAGCTAGAGGCTGCCAAGCAATACGTTATACAGGGTTATGGCGAGTTTTTCCATGTGTTGGTCGAATACATTATTGGTTATGTTAATTTTCACATAGCACTAAAGCCTGAGTATAAAGAGCTTTTGGATATTCTCTGGAGGGTTTATAATGATAATTTCTTTCTTGACCTGGGTTTCTCTGTGCGGTATATCACGCGCGGCAAGCTCAATTCGTTTGTTATTGAGTACAGGTTAAACAAAGTGTTGGATAAACACAAACTACGGGGTAAATTTAAGGTGAGCAAGCTAGACTATTCGTCTTTAATCAAATTTAGCCAGAGTTTTTTGAATGAATTTATAAATATGGTGTCAAATGAGCAATAATTCATACTATCAAAATATTGCGCTTGTTAGCACAGATAGCAATGTGCAGAACGGCATAATACTTCCCGAATACAATGCTTTGGTTAGCTCATATAATGGCCTGGAGGGAAGCAGGAAAGTATTGGTGCGTTCGCATCTTGTGGGCCGCAAATTGGCAGATGTGATGTTCATGGATCCTTATTACGGTATTGCTGTTTTCCGTTTACAGTGCCTGGGACATTCACAGTTGAACCTCGAGATGGTTGACTTGCCTTTGCCTGGCCAGCATGTCAAGGTAATAAAAAAATCTTTTGCACGCGGGATAGTGGAGTATTCCTCTGTTGTCGTGCGCACAACAGAAAAGCAGGATATTTTTTATTTTCAGATAACATTGGCTAGCCAGTCAGACAATATTCTGGGTAGTCTGGTAGTGAGCCTTTCGGGTGAGCCCCTTGGCGTGGTAGTTCGCCGTATTGCCAATGATCGTCTCGAGATTTTGCCTTTGCGTTATTTGAGGGATTTGTTTGTGGAGTATAGTAATTATGAGAATACATACGCTTTTCGTTGTCCTTTTTGCCGGGAGATATTGACTGAGGATCTGGTCACTTTTGATAAATGTGCTTTTTGTGGTGAGATTTTACCCACAACATTGTACAAACCTAAACTCAGGCATATAGGTAGGGAAATAATTAAGATAGAGAAGGTTATATCAAACCTCAACTACCAGCCAGAGCTTACATTCCTTGGCCGCAATTTCTGGGAGATAGAGAAATCTGGGTTAAGCATTGTTTTTTATTACGATAATGATAATAATTCGTTGGTTATCTACTCAACTCTTGCCAATCTGGCAGAATGCATCAAAGACGGAAAGCTAGGTGCCAACGACAAGCATCATGTTTATAGATATTTACTTACAGAAAATGAAAAAATGAGGCACATGTTCTTTAGCCTCAATGAGCAGAATATCTTGCTCTCATCTGTTTATCTGGACATGGAGTATGTTTCCGAACAAACTCTTACAGAGTTTGTCCGGGATTTCATAGCACGGTTGATAGACAATAAGCACAAGTTAGATCATTTTTTCTCTACACTAGCTCTTCGTCAATCTGGTACTCATTCCGAATAGGTGAATTGCGTACAATCATATCTCCAAGAAAACCAGTCAAGAACAGTTGCGATCCCAGTACTACTGTTAGCACACCCAGATAAAACAATGGTCTCTCTGTTATCTTGTACACATTCATAAAGATTTTCTGGTAAGAAAGATAGGCCAGGATAATAAAACCAAGCAGAAAGCTCAGCATGCCCAGGGAACCGAAAAAGTGCATTGGACGTTTGGAGAATTTGGTCAGGAAAGTCAGTGTTAACAAATCCAGGAAGCCGTGTATAAAAC
>JALWNS010000392.1 GCA_027083655.1 Bacteroidales bacterium
AACCAGAAAACCCAGAATACTGGCGGCCAGAATCTGCGGAATGACTATAAAGAAGTTGAATATACCCATGTATGTGCCCATCTTATTAGCAGGCAGGGCGCCGGTCAGTATTGCGTAAGGCATAGCCAATATACTGGCCCACACCAGGCCCACTCCAATGAATGGAATGAGGAGCACGTACTTGTCGTGGATAAAGAATATTGAGATAAAGCTAATAGCTCCAATGGCCAGGGCAATAGCATGTGTTACTTTGCGGCTTGTCTTGCGTGCCAACCACATCAGCAGGAATGCAAACACAGCAGCAAAGCCATTATACACTGCAAAGGCAATACCTACCCAGTTGGCAGCGGCTTGAAACTCAGCGCTAGCCGGGTCATAGGCGCCGAATACGTGGCGTGCCACAGCAGGTGTTGTGTAAATCCACATGGCAAACAGGGCAAACCAGGAGAAAAACTGCACTACAGCCAGCTCCTGCATTGTGCGAGGCATGTTGTTCAAGTCTGTAATGATTTGCACATAACCATTGTTTTTTCTGGCTTTGAGCAACCAGGCATTGATAAACTCCAGAAAAGCAAATACAATGAGACCAAAGGCAAAGATGTAAACTTCACCTTCGGCATAGGCACGGTATAGGATAAAGGCGGTAATAATGCCAATGATGAGCGATACAAAACCAATGACCAGGGAGCGGCGGCTCTCCTTGTCTGGTTCGTCTATCTGCGGCGAAGGCTCAACCTTGTAGTCTGAGTCATCAAACTGTGCTAGCTCTTCGGGCGAATATTCTTTTGTGGAAAATACTGTCCAGGCTACAGAGCCGAAGAAAACTGCAGCTCCGATATAGAACGAAAGCTTGACAGACATTGGTATTTGTCCTTCGGGTGCTGTGTTCTCCACGCCCAGGGCTGTGAGTACGTATGGTAGTGCAGAGGCGATGACTGCGCCAGTGCCAATGAAGAAGCTCTGCATGGAGAAGCCAATAGTACGCTGTTCGTCAGGTAACATATCACCGACAAAAGCACGGAAAGGCTCCATTGAGATGTTGATAGAGGCATCCATTATCCAGAGCATGCCGGCTGCAACCCACAGAGTAGGGGAATTGGGCATAAGAATAAGTGCAATTGACGCCATGATTGCACCAATAAGAAAATAAGGGCGGCGGCGTCCAAGCCTTGTCCAGGTCCTATCGCTCAGGTGGCCTATTATTGGTTGGATGATAAGACCAGTCACAGGTGCTGCTACCCAAAGGATGGGGATTTTATCGATCTGTGCACCAAGTGTTTCGAAGATACGGCTAACATTTGCATTTTGTAAGGCAAAACCGAATTGGATGCCAAAAAAGCCGAAGCTCATATTCCAGATCTGCCAGAAACTTAATTTAGGCTTTTTCATGACATTATGTTTCAGTGTTTTGTTGTTAATAAAGTTAAAGTAAAAACATAAGACAATTTACAATTATGTGTGATAAATAAAAGCAAACGTTTTCGGTATGGGTAGTATGACTATGGGCTAAATAAGTGGTTGCCAGTGGAATGTGTGTTAAAAGGCGGGCAGAATAACAAGCTTAGCTAGCCTTTGGATGAGGTTATTTGTAAAACTTCAGTTTTGTGTATGAAGGACGTAGTTTAATTCCCACCAAAAAAGCACGATAACTTCTAAAGGGCTAGTCCAAGTAATTAGAACTCAAAATCCTCGAGATAACGGGTTGTCTCACGGATGACAAGCCGTGTGGATACCACTTCGCTACGGTGTTTGCCCTTGAGCTTGCCTTCGATCCGGTCAATAAGCATACGTGCGGCAGTATAACCCATTTCATATCCAGGTTGCTCGACGGTGCTAAGCTTTGGGCTAGTGACACGTGAAATAATGCTATTTGAGTATCCAAAGATTGAGACTTGTCCAGGGACTCGTATATTGTTTTTTTGTAAGGTAATGAGAGCTCCTGCCGCGCTATCATCATTGACGGCAAAGATGCCATCGAATTCAATACCTTTGTCCAGAAGGTCCTGAGTGACCTGTGCACCACGCTCGAAGCTATCGCATTCTATAATCAGTCTCGGGTCAACGGGAATGTTAAATTCTTTAAGAGCTTCGATATAACCAGTATAGCGCTTGTGGGAAATGACCAGGTTGTTAGGTCCTTTAAAGTGGACGATACGTTTACAACCACTTTGGATGAGATATTTTGTGGCTTGATAGGCTGCTATTTCGTCATTAACGACTACTTTATCTGCAGGGAATTTGGGACATATACGGTCAAAAAAGACAATAGGGATGTCGTAATCGACAAAAGACATGAAATGATTAAAGTCAGTTGTTTCTTTAGTGCGGGAGATAAGCACGCCTTCTGCGCCACTGGCAAGGATAATATTAACGTTGTTTTTTTCTCTTTCGTATTTTTCATTCGATTGAGAAATGATAACAGTGTATCCTTTTTCGTAAGCATAATCTTCAATACCGCTGATAACAGATGAGAAGAAGTAATGTACCATTTGAGGAATGATAACTCCGATTGTATATGTGCGTTTTTGTCTCAGTCTTTGAGCTAATAGGTTTGGACGGTAATTGAGTTTGTTTGCAACTTCTAGAACGCGCTTTTTTGTTTCTTCACTAATGTCCGGGTGATCTTTTAGGGCACGGGAAACAGTGGAAGGTGATATGCCCAGTATTTTAGCTATGTCTTTGATTGTGGCTCTTTTCAT
>JALWNS010000393.1 GCA_027083655.1 Bacteroidales bacterium
GTCCAACCAGAAAACCATTAAAAACGGCTGTAATAAGAAAAATACCAGACCAACCCACCATTCTACAGTAATTGCCAGAACTACACCCCAGATAATTGCCCACAAGAAAACTAAAATCAAAGATGCTCCAAAACGGACTGAAGCATAAAAAATAGTTTCTTTGAATTTTTTGACTAATATCTCAGGTAAGCATACTGGTATTGCAAAATTTACCCACATCAACAAATATAGTGGCATTAATATAATTGCCAGCAAACTCGATATAATTAGCTTTAACCATGACATTGGTTTTTCGAAAAGATAATCTCTTAGATTATTCTCCTTCAACCTGCTAAGATATTCTTCGACACGGCTAATAAACCTGGCAAATTTATCCGGATCATCTTCTTTTACTCTCTCAAGAACCTCAACAACTTTCTTATCCACTTCAAACTTATGGTCTATCTTGTCCAAATTCTTATTCATTTTCTCAGCAACGAATGAATCGAATATTTCCCGTGCTTCATTTATCTGGTCATAATAATCATCATCAGATATATGTAGGGAATATTTTATCAATGCCTTGGTCAAGTCCTCCCTGAGCTTATACATTGCTTTTTGCTTATTCTCCAAATATAAATCTTTATAATCCAGAATATTTATAGGATCACCATAAATAATCAAGGCTCTATGTCTGTAATGATAGATATTGTCATAAAAAAGCCCTGTGGGTATGAGGTAAATATTCTTTTGAAAATTCATTCTCTCTGCCGCTAAAAAAGCTATCCGTATTGCTCCCTTTTTTACTGGCAACATTTGATTACGGTCAGTATGTGCAGCTTCCGGAAAAACAATAAGAACATTATCCTTCTCCAGTACATGTGCCCCTACGTCAAATGTCATCTCATTTTTAGTCAAACTCTCCTTACCGTCCCTGATACGAAACACTGGTACCATCCGGAAAAATATAAATATCTTAGCCAATAATTTCTTCTTAAAAATATCTGCACGTGCCAGAAAGACTGGATTATCGTTTCTAGTCGTCAGCACCGCCATATCATCAATCATTGCATTACGGTGCACCGGTGCTATCAATACTGGCTCATTCTTGGGAATCCTCTCCCTTCCTATAACTACTACCTCCCGGAAAAAAATTTTATTAAACCAAAAATCTGTCAAAAAAAACCTGCCTATCCGATAAAGCGGATTATTGTGCAGTACTTTCTTGTAATTCAACATTTTTTATAGGTTTTGGTTTGTATACATATCCCCAAATAAAGCCCATTGTTAGGCCTGAAATAATATGCCACACACCCCACCATGCAGCTATTGCCGCCATTCCTCCAAGACCGTTAAACAATTTAGGGTTAAAAATTAAAACCAGGGCTAAACCAGAATTTTGTATACCAGTCTCAATTGATATAGTCTTGGCTTCACGATGAGGTAATTTATTTATCTTACTCCAATAATAGCCTATCAAAAGAGCCATAGCATTATGTATAAACACTAACAAAAAAACAACCTCAAGGTAATTGACCACAAACTCCCAATTGTTCATGATCATAACTCCAACCATTACCAAGAAAATAATAATAGAAATTATACGCACATAAGGTCCGGCTTTTTTAGCAGCTTTGGGCCACTTGTTCGATATGAATAAACCTATTGTCAAAGGTATTAACAAAATTATAACTACTGTCTTGAACATTTCCCAGAAATTGATCGTAATAGGAGCTAATTCTCCATAATGCTTGGCGGCAAACTTAAGAAATAATCCACCCCACAAGGCGAAGTTAAATGGTGTAAAAAGTACTGCAGCGAGTGTCGAAAACATTGTCAAGCTCACAGATAACTCAATATTACCCTTGGCCAATGAACTCATAAAATTACTAACATTACCTCCTGGACATGAAGCAACCAAGATCATGCCTAAGGCAACACTCTCTGGTATCTTAAGCAAAATTGCCAAAAGAAAAGTAAAAGCAGGTAAAAGGAAAAACTGTGAAATAACTCCTACAATAAAAGGCTTGGGGTGTAAAATTAAATCTTTAAAACCTTTTAACCTTACTCCCAAGGCAACCCCTACCATTATTATTGCCAGGGTAATATTCAAAATAAACAAAGAACTGGAAGAAAAGTTGAGATGAACGGAATCCAGACTAGCCAACCCTTCGTACATAAAAAACAATCTTAATGTTTAAAGCAAAACTATTTAAATTTCAATAATCTACAAATATTTTTTCATCCTTACCCACTTCTACGATGCTTACAAACTTATGAACAAGCTCCTTTCTAAATAAAAAATCCCGCCCCCTTCAAAAAAAACACAACCTTAATACAAACGTCCAAACCAGTTTGAAATTACTGTGAAAGCTAGACACATACCTCACTTACGTAATGCTAAAAAACTATTAACTACTGCATTTATAGCCCAGGAAAAATTAATCATATAAAGTGCTTGTCCAGAGTAAATATTACATATTCCAGGCTTCCGCGTTTTTTCCTAATGTAGGGTAACCATCCTATCGACGTAAAGCAGGCAATAATCTAAAAATGGGTAATTAATTTATTCTTTAATCAATCTGCATCATCTAAAATCACTATCTTTTGTCTGTCCGTTATAAAGACACTAATGTTATCCAAAAAAGAATTAGGATGATTTGGTGTTATTATTTTGTCAATTGGCTTACTTAGATTCTCATCTCACCAGGACCAAGGC
>JALWNS010000394.1 GCA_027083655.1 Bacteroidales bacterium
ACATATACACTTTAGCCCTTCATTTCCTGGTTAATTTTAATAATGGACAGAACATTCTGCACATTAGTGGACTTGAGGATATGTGTGGTAATGTTCTAAAAGACACAACAATTATTTTTGATTACCCAAAAATCCATCCTGTTGATGTTGAACCTATTAGCAGTTCGCAGTTAAAAGTTTATTTCTCTGAACCTGTAGAAGTATCTTCTTCCCAATCTATTGTAAATTATTTCATTTCTGATAGCATCGGACATCCCATTCTTGCCTCCAGGGATAACCAGGATCCGTCTATTGTCCATTTAATCCTGGATAAGAAAATGCAAGAAGATAAAAGTTATACCATTTCTGTCTCGCATGTCTTTGACCTTAGTGGTAATGAATGCGATTCCACGGCCCTGTCCTTTACTCCCCACAACCCGGAACCTTATGATATTGTGTTTAATGAGTTTATGACAGACATTAATCCTGCACCAATTGGCCTGGCACCTGTTAAGTACATAGAGTTGTTTAATACAAGAGAATTTGATTTGTGGTTAAGCGGATGGACACTAAAAATAAATGACAAAGTTTACACACTACCAAACCTAAAGATACCCGGACATGGTTTCTTCCTGCTCACCTCTAGCCAATCTGGCTTTTATAATGCCTTGGAGCTAATTGGCGATACATACCTCAAGACCGATGCAACATACTACTTATATTCATCTGATGGTCAAATAATTGACTTTTTACCTTTAAATGCTAACTTCTGGGGCGGCAACGAAGCAGTTTCTGGTGGCATATCTGTTGAAAAAATCAATCCTTATCTGACCTGCGAAGACACAGCCAACTGGAAAGCTTGCATTGATCCGTCAGGAGGCACACCAGGTCTCGAAAACTCTGTCTTTGACCCATACGGTACGGTTGCAGAACTGTCTGTAGAATCTGTAGTACCTTTAAATGCCTACCAGGTAAGCATTATTTTCACCAGGCCTGTGTTAAACAATTCATTAGCTAATCCTCAAAATTACTCTTTGAACAACAGCTCAGTATCTAGTATAGAAACAATTAATTACCAACAGGTTATCTTAACTTCAACAAACTCACTACTTCAAGGCGAGAATACAATAACAATCAATATCACAGATGATTGCGGAAATAATTTAAACCAATCTTTCGTATTCGATTACCAATACATTCATATTAAGCAAGTTATTCCTATAGACTCAACAATGCTTCTAGTTATCTTCTCCGAGCCTCCTCAGCTAAACGTTCTTGATAAACTTAATTATATTGTCAACGATACTCATAACCCTGACAAAATAATCATTAACCAGCAGGACAAAGCTCAAGTTTACCTGCTTTTTACAACTCCTTTCCTGCAAGGGACAAATACAGTGGAAATACAAGGTATAGCAGATGCTTATGGCAATTTAATACCTGACTACAAAGGAGAATTTATCTATTACCTACCACGCAAAAACGATATTATAATCAACGAGCTACTGTTTGATCCATACCCAGGTGGAGCTAAATACGTTGAAATATTCAACAAAGCCGGATATCCCATATATCTGAACAATATTTTTCTAGCAAATATTACAAATGGCGAATTAACTAATACACAACAACTTACACAACATTACATTACAATAAACCCAGGACAATTCTTGTGCATAACAACTGATACTGCAAACATTAAAGCAACTTACCAAACACATGGAAATAATTTCCTGCAGATCAATTCTTTGCCCTCTCTATCATCAGACCAGGGCAATATTGCTGTTCTTTTCCGTGATTCTGTATTAGATTTCTTTGAATATTCTGCTAGTATGCACTCGCCGTTGATCTATGACCCTGAAGGCGTTGCACTTGAGAGAATTAATTATGATATCCCAACAAATACAGCCGGCAACTGGACATCAGCAGCAGAAACAGTTGGCTTTGGCACACCTGCTATGAAAAACTCACAGTATAAACCATTAGACTCTTTGACTAGCCTGGACGCAAATATTTCACTTTCTGACAAAATAATATCACCAGACCAGGATGGTATCCAGGACAATATGGTTATTAATCTAACAGTCGAAGAAGCCAATTCATACGCTGACATCATGATAATTAACCAATGGGGCAGGCCTGTAAAATCATTAACCAATAACACCATTCTTGCATCAGAAAATATATTTATCTGGGATGGTACTGATGATAACGGACAAATTGTACAACCCGGCATTTACATCATTATCGTCAAGATATACACAATTGAGGGAAAGACACGCATTATTAAAAAGCCAATAGCAGTAACAAAACGAAACCAATAACTTAGCAATTCAAACATTTTTTATTAGCTTTGTCCCAAAAACTTAAAATATAATCACAAAACTTAAAATATAATCACATGGCAACAACATCAGACATTCGCAAAGGGTTGACAATAGTTCTCAACGGCAAACTTTACCGCATCGTTGACTTCCTACACGTAAAACCAGGCCGTGGTAGCGCATTTGTCCGTACAAAACTAAAGGCTATACCAGAAGGCAATGTAATTGAACAGACCTTCCCGGCAGGGCATAAAATAGAAGTAGCCAGAGTAGAAAAACGACCACACCAATTTCTTTACAAAGACGCTACAGGTTATCATTTCATGGATATGGAAACCTACGAAGAGGTCACTCTTCAGGAAGAGCTAATCGATGGGGCACAATTCC
>JALWNS010000395.1 GCA_027083655.1 Bacteroidales bacterium
CATTTGGACGGGGCATATTTTTTTGACAAAAATACTTATAATCCCATTGGTAATGGCGTAGCTTTTAGACGTATAAGATTGGGTTATGAAGCCAAGCTGTGGGAGAAATGGAAAGTCAAGGTAGAGTTTGATTTCGCAAAAGCAATGTTTAAAATAAAAGATGTGTATTTAGCTTATTTACCAGCAGGTAATTTGACTTTTGCTGTGGGCAATTTCAAAGAGCCCTTTTCTCTGCAAACACTTACATCTTCCAAATATTATCCTTTACCAGAAAGGCCGTTAATATACCAGCTTACACCTGAAAGGCATGTAGGTTTGATAGGTAATTGGTTTTGTCGGTATCTGACGTTATCGGCAGGAGTATTTGCACAGAAAGTCAATGAGTTTGATGTAGTTGAAACAACCCAGTCTCTCAATGATTCTTTAGGTATGGACGAAGGTGTCTCGTATACAGGGAGGATTGTTTTCAGGCCTATTAACCATAATAAGACAGTCTTGCATTTTGGTGTAGATTATTCTTACCGAACCCCAAAAACTACGTGGAACGAACCAAATGAAATAAAAATATCAACTCGTTCATTGTCAAATATTAACCAGAAAAAATATTTATACCTCAAGGTAGATGATGTCAAATATATTGACCTTTATGATATAGAGATGGAGTTGTTGTTGAATGGACTTAATTTTCAAGCAGAGTACTTAATCTCGAGTATGAAACGTGTTAATGGCCTGGCCAGGTTAAATGGGTATTATTTTCAGACATCTTATCTGTTATTCGGCAGTAAGTACACATATAATACTAAGCATGCCACACAGGATAAGATCGATTTAGATAAAGAGTGGGGGGATATTGAGCTGGTTATGGCATATAACTATTTAAACCTTAATGATCCTGTGGCTAATCTTTATGGTGGATCAGCTAATATTGTATCAATGGGGCTTAATTTTATACCACGAAATAATTTGAAATTTATGCTGACTTATTCCTATGCTAGGCATGATAAGTATGCTAATGGAGGGGGCAAATATTACATTGGCCGTGATATAGATGGTAATTTAACTACTGATCCAGATTTGGTGCCTAACGGTGGTGAAAATTTTGGTTTTATAAACATGCGTTTAGCCATGTATTTCTAATTATTGTAGTTTTTTGGTAAAATGTCATACTTCTGGTAAGGTACCACTGGGATTATTGGGGATTATGAGGTAGATTTCAGAAACGCAATTCCTGCAAGAGATGCTTTTGGCAATGAAGACCAGGACAGCATAAAATTTGTTTAATATTATTTCCAACGGAATGTTTCTATGAGGTGAATAATATCTTTTTCTATAAAATCGATTGCTGGCTGGAGAGAATCGCGATTGGGACGGGTGCGGAAATATAGAGAACCACGGAAAAAGTGCTTAGTACTATCCGTTATATGAAATTGCATAGGTGAAGCAGCATTGCCTTTTATGTCAAAAACTGTAGCATAGACTTTTGATTGATCATTGACAAACTCTTTCTCATAGATGTCATCTGCCCTTATTGAGTGTTTGTATGCCAGGGTGTAAGAATCATCAATTAATTGTTCTAAATTATCGTGTATTTGATAATAAGTTATTGATATTTCTGCTTTTAGCTTTGGAACTTTTAATGTGATCCAACAAAAAACGCTATCAGGTACATCATTAGCTTTTGTGATTTTGTAGTAGTCTGGAAGCTCAAAAGAGTATGGACATGTATCTGGCTCGAAAACAATATAGTGCTTATTGGGAAAATTTATTCTGAAATACCCTACTGGTCTAGGTGTAGCTTTGGGCTTGGTACAAGAAGCAAATAAAAATATTATTGCCGGGATAAGTAGGAAAAGTTTTTTCATTTTGTTTCTGTTTCTGGTTTGATTCTTTTAATAATGATTTTTTCTATGTGTCTTTCGGTAACTTCTGCTACTTTAAATTCATAATTTCCGATTACAAACTTTTCTCCTTTTTGAGGGAAATCTCCTTTTATTTCTAGAAGCAAACCTGCTAATGTTTCGGCACTTCCTTTGTCTTCGTCAAAAATAGGTTTTTGTATGTTCATCACCCTATAAAAATCTTGGATTAAAAATTTGCCATCAAATTCGTAACTACCATCGTGGAGTTTTTTGTAACCTATTTCAATTTCGTCATACTCATCTACTATTTCGCCAAATATTTCTTCTAGTACATCTTCCAGGGTTATTATACCACTAAATCCCCCATATTCATCTGTTACTATAGCCATATGTGTTTTTAGTTTCTGGAATTCGACCAACAGGTCGTCTATTTTTTTACTTTCAGGAACAAAGAAAGGCTCCCTAATGTACTTTTGCCATTTAAAGTCTTTTGATTTATCAATGAAAGTAATAAGGTCTTTGGCTACCAGAATACCTACAATGTTATCCAGGTTATCCTTATAAACAGGATATCTTGAATAGCCAGATTCTTTGATAATTTTTTTTACCTGGTCAAAATCTAAATTATAGTCTATGGCAATAACATCAACCCGTGGTACCATTATTTTTTTTACATCTGATTTTTCCAATTGTACGATACTAGTAAGCATTTTTTTTTCATCAAAGTTCTGGCTAATTTCTATGGCTTTAGATAGGTCGTCTATCGAGAAAGAATCTTTTTCGTTAAACTTCAGCAGTTTATTTACGACACTAGAGCTATTAATC
>JALWNS010000396.1 GCA_027083655.1 Bacteroidales bacterium
CCACACACTACACAACGATACTTTTTCATGACTCTCTAGTTTTAAATTTAAAATTTATGTGTTTTCTTGTTGCTAATTTAGAATAATTCTAAACTAGAACAAAAATTTTTTACATGGTTAAGATTTTTTTATTTATCTGTTAAATCCAACCTTATACCCATAACGGTTATATCATCAGTTTGGCGTTTATTGCCTTTCCATTGTTCCAGCCGTTGATCCAAAATTTCCTTTTGTTCCTTGAGGGGCAGATTGGCTAGTTCTTCAAGTAATTTCCTGAAATTCTTTTTCATAAACTTATGTCCCTTAGGCCCACCTAGTTGGGAATAATACCCATCCGTATATAAAAATATCATATCTCCATCCTCCAGTTCGATTGTCTTATTAGAGAAAGAATACTCTTTATAAAACTTACCTATAGGCATCTTGTCTCCTTTTACCTCGAAAATCTTACCTCTCCTCCATAGCATTAGAGAGTTGTATGCCCCGGCAAAATCGGCCTTGTTACTGTCTGGATACAAAATAAGAAGAGAAATATCCATACCATCAGTCAGTGTCTGGCTTTCATCATATTTACTAAGAGCCTCTACAACCTTACTTCGTAAAATATTAAGAAATTCTGCAGCATTCCCTTTGAAATTCTCTGCAATTTCACGTATAAAGGCCAGTCCTAAAGCACTCATAAACCCACCAGGGACACCATGGCCAGTGGCATCCGCAACTGTAATGTATATTCTATCCCTGGCCTTTTTTACCCAATAAAAATCTCCAGATATGATGTCACGCGGTTTAAACAAGATAAAATATTCTGGCACTAAACTACGTATCATTTCTTCTTCTGGTAAAAGTGCTTGTTGTATGCGACGGGCGTATCTTATACTTGACACTATTTCATAATTCTTTTTCTCAAGCAATTCATTTTGTACCGTGGTCTTCTGATTGGCTTCGATAAGCTCTTTTAGCCTCAGGTCATAAAGCATCAAAATAAAATCACGCCATGTGCGATACTTTCTGAACCATTTATCTGAAGTGTGTTTGTCAATAAGAATAAGTTTTGAATCCTCTTCGGCTCTTGCCCGCGCAGGGAACTCCTCTCCCCGTTCGACCGTAGTATAGGTAATTACACAACTTTCCCCAACATTAACATCATAAATATGTGCTTCTTTGTTATTTTCGGCTATTTTATACAATCTAACCCGTCCCTCTAAAACCAGTGGAATATGCCTTACATGCATGCCTTCCACAAACACTTCCTGGCCTGCTTTAACCTCAATTACAGGAAGTTTTCTTATTTCTTTTAACAACCTGGACTCAAAGTTTTGCCTAAAAATATCTGGTAATTTTTTATCCATAACAACTAAATTTCCCCTACATTTTTTCAAATAAAGTTAAAATTTACTTTTCTTTATTACAAACTTAAAACTTTAAGCTATGAAAAAAGCGCTTTTTGGGGTAATAATGGTATTATTTGCTTTTTCCTGTAATCAACAACCGTCTGCAAACAAAATTGTCAAAAAGTTTTCTAAAAATTCTATGAAAGCCTTTCACATATCTTGGACCCTTTCGTACAAGAGTGCTATGAGGAACGACACATCCAGCTCCCGGGCCAAAGCATGGGCGGTCTACAACGAGACAGATACAAACTGGTACGGTGATGTTATGGTTGAGAATGAAGCTGGTAATATTGGAATTTATTACAAAGGCCAAGGATTTGAATACGATAAATCCAGAAACACTCTAACCCTTTACCCTCAAAAATTTGCTAAATATGCGGCCAACATGAACGGTAGCACATTTATCCACTACCTTCTCAATCCAGAAAAATTAAAAACACAAATACAGAATACGGCCAACAAGACTTCTGTCCTTGACACAAACTTTGCCGGCCATGCCGCCTGGGCACTCCGGATACAACTACCAGACAATGTAGACTATCCAAACCATAGTTATATATACTACTTTGATAAGAAAAGCTACAATCTTCTCGGAGTAGAAAACAAAGCATATTTCATCTGGGATTGGGCATGGAGCCGCTTCCAGGTTGATAGCTTATCTACTGATATTGACCCAAATTATATAGCCCAAACCCTGAAGGACCTACAATCCAAAGCCAAGCTTGACACACTAAAATTTGATGATAAAGAGGAAAAATACGATCTGTTACAAATAGGCACACTTGCCCCTGAGGTTTATGGCCATGTATTCCAGACAAAAGATACATTTGTGCTCTCCAGACAAAATGCCAAGCTTTATGTCATTGACTTCTGGTTCCAGTTTTGCGGTGCTTGTATGCTGGCTATCCCATATTTAATTGACCTTTATAATAATTACAAAGACAAAGGCCTGCTTGTTATTGGCGTTAATTCTGTTGACAACAACCCCAAAAGCTATAGCTACCTGAAAAAATTCGTAGAATTCATGAAAATAACCTATCCTATTATCATGACTGAAAGTAAAGTGGACATTAGCTACAAAGTACCTGGATACCCTACAGTGTACGTGTTAGACGAAAACCGTCACATTATTTACCACGGAGTAGGCTTTAACCGTGAAAAAAAACTGCAGGCGATTGATTCTATTGTCAAAGCCCGGCTTCAATAAAAGTCATTAATTACTGGAAAAAGCCCCGCATGTCGGGGCTTTTTTTATAACAGGTAAATCACAGCAAAAAGGTCTCTAGAAT
>JALWNS010000397.1 GCA_027083655.1 Bacteroidales bacterium
CCATATCATACATCTCTTCGGGCGTGACAACTAAACCATCCTCATCTGCCAATTGATCAAGTAATTTGCTCAATATAAGCTGTTCCCAAACCTGGGTACGGATACTGATCATTGTCTGGTCATCCAACCCCTGCTGGCCTCGCATTGTCTTGTAATAATCAACTGCTTCATCTACTGCCTTCTCATAGTCTTGGTACATAATTGGATCACCATTGACCTCTGCTATATAAAAACGCTTCTGCCCCCACAGTGCCTGGCCTGACTGGAGCATATCTCCCAAAATAAACAGAAGCAATGCTAGACCAATGATTATAGCGACTAATTTACCTTTGTCACGTAATTTTTGTAGTGTAGCCATTTTCTTGTTAATTTAAAAATTTCTAAATTCAGGATAAATGATTAATAACTATAACGTGGCTCGTCGGAAACTGTCAACTTTTTACGTCCTTTTTTGCGGCGACGAGACAAGACCTTACGGCCATTCTTTGAACTCATGCGCGCTCTAAAACCATGTGTACGACGGCGTCTCGTAGTTGATGGCTGGTATGTTCTCTTCATTGTCTTATTATTTTTTTGGTTTATTACATTTTTTTTGTCAACAACGGCAAGCAAAAATAGAATTTTTTATATTTTTCTCAAAAAGTATTTCTACAAAACTTTATTAAACAAGCCCATAATGACTAAGAAAGAAAAAACCATACTGTTTAATGATGAGGGGTTTGAAAACTTGATGCAAAACCGCATTTACAAAGTACTTCTTATTTGCAGTACATACGATGCATTTATCCTAGAAGAAGATGGTAGAATAGACGAACAAATATTTAATGAATACGTTGAGCTCAATCTCAGGTACCCTCCCCATTTTATCCAAGTTTCTTCAGGAAAAGAAGCTTTAAAAATTCTTATAGAGCAAGATATAGACCTGGTTATCAATATGCTAAGCATTGTAGACATGGACCCCTTGGAATTGAACAGAACAATCAAAAAGTATTATCCCAATGTGCCGATTGTTTTGCTTACTCCTTTCTCCCGCGAAGTTAATATCAGATTACAAGACAGAAAAGAAAAATACTTTGACTATTTTTTTAGCTGGTTAGGGAATAGCGAACTTCTCCTGGCAATCATCAAAATCATGGAGGACCGCATAAATGTTGATTATGACACTGAACTGGGAGTCCAGGTAATACTTCTTGTCGAAGATTCTGTCCGTTTTTATTCAAGTTATTTACCTGTCCTTTACAAACTTATTTTTGAGCAGGCCGAAAAATTCTCCTCCGAAGCACTTAACGAACACCAGAGAACCATAAGAAAACGAGCCCGTCCCAAAATTTTACTTGCCCGAACCTACGAAGAGGCTCTTAAGTATTATGAGAAATTCAAAAATAATATGTTAGGCGTTATTAGTGATGTCAGTTTTCCCAAAAACGGCCAATTAGATGAATTAGCAGGAATTAGGCTAACAAAAAGAATTTTAGAAGAAAAACCATTTTTACCAATACTTTTACAATCCTCTAATGAAAAATTCAGACCCCTCGCACATGAGTTAAATGTTGGATTTATTAACAAACAATCAAAGAAAATACTACATGAACTCAAAAAATTTGTCCGCAAGGAGTTTGCCTTTGGGGATTTTGTTTTTTACGATCCTGACACCCACCAGGAAGTAATGCGCATACCAGACCTGAAGACGTTGCAGGAAAAAATTTACAAGATACCAGACAAGGCCCTGCATCATCACTTACGCAGGCATGGTCTTTCCAAGTGGCTAAAAGCCAGGGCACTTTTTGCTTTAGGAGAGTTTTTAAGCCGTTTCACTGTTGAAGAATTCAATGATCTGGACGAAATCCGTAACTTCATTTACAACACAATTGACGAATTCCGCCAGTCCAAGAGCCGTGGTGTCATTGCTAAAATGGACCTGGAGAAATACGACCGTTATGTACCTTTTGCCCGAATTGGTAAGGGCTCCATGGGAGGCAAGGCACGTGGTTTGGCATTTCTTAACCTAGTAGTCAAGCGCAATCCAGAGCTAAATGCTTATCAGAATATTGAAGTCACTGTACCCCGAACGGTTGTTCTTACTACCGAAGCATTTAGCCGCTTTATGGAGATGAATAACCTCTATGAAATAGCACTAAGTGATGTTCCTGATGACCAGATCCTAAAAGCCTTTAGTCTTGCACGTTTCCCTGGCGAATTTATTCCTTATATCCTCAAATTCTTAGAAACAACATCCAAACCAATAGCAGTCAGGTCATCTAGCTTGTTAGAAGACTCATATTACCAACCTTTTGCAGGCGTTTATACAACCTATATGGTACCCAATACACAAGGAGACAAGACACAAACCTTGGACTCTGTAATCAAAGCTATAAAATGTGTTTACGCCTCAGTCTATTTCCACGAGAGCAAAGCATACATGCAGGCTACCCAAAATGTTATTGACGAAGAACAAATGGGTATTGTACTTCAAGAAATTATAGGACGAAAACATGAGCAGTACTACTACCCCCTCATCTCAGGTGTGGCCCGTAGCATCAATTATTATCCTGTGGGTGATGAGAAACCCGAAGAAGGTATAGTCAATCTTGCCTTTGGCCTGGGTAAGCAAATTGTCGAGGGTGAAATGAGCTTGCGTTTTTCACCTGCCCACCCAGAGAAAATTTTACAACTCAGTGA
>JALWNS010000398.1 GCA_027083655.1 Bacteroidales bacterium
AACTATTTGATAACCAGCATATTCTCTACTCAAAACCGTCAAAGTCGGGATGAATGTGAATTTTTTTGATGATTTGACTAATGAACAGTTAATGACTATTGGAAATTTCCTTATCTGGGATCTTAAATCATACCCACAGCAGAATGATAAGCGCAAAGAGATCCTGGCGGGTATTCTGCTTGAGCTGGAGAGACGGCAGGCTATAGACCGCCTGGACGCAGCAGCCGCCCACAAATCCCTGCAAAATAATGATTTCGCAGGTGTGAGCATTTTCTATCCCGATGCACGTAGCGTGGCAGACGAGAAAGTTAATAACTTCCTCAAGGAAAACATGCACAACTTTGGCATTGTTATCCACTGGACAAAGAAACGCTTTAACCGTAATTAATTTGGTTTCTTTAAATCTAACCGCTACGGTCATACGATGACTCCGGAGAGGCGCGAGGCGATAGCATGTCTCTATGGCATAACGATTTCTTGGCGTTCCCTTGGCGTTGCATGGAAATGCTACGCCATTTTGCGGAGCAAAAGTTGGGATTGTTTTTCTTTTGACTTCTTATCATAAAGACTATTTTTGTGCATTATTAAAAATACTAAAGTAATGCACGACAAGATCCTTGTTATTGACTTTGGTTCGCAATACACACAACTCATTGTCAGGAAGGTACGTGAGCTCGGCTTTTATTCTGAGCTTGTACCATACAACAGTTTTTCCTCACTGGATGAGTCCGTAAAGGGCGTTATACTCTCAGGAAGCCCATACTCTGTTCATGACAGGGAGCATCCAACTATTGATCTGGATAAAATAATAGGCAAGGTGCCTGTGCTTGGAATTTGCTACGGTGCCCAATACTTGACACAGCATTTTGGCGGTAGGGTAGAGCGGTCGGACAAAAGGGAATATGGCCGGGCCCGCACCTTTTTTACCAAGGAATCTGGTTTATTCAAGGGAGTGGAGAATGGTTCGCAGGTATGGATGTCGCATTCTGACCATATTGAGCAATTGCCAGAGGGCTTTGTATTGACTGCCCGTACAGGGAATATTCCTGTCGCAGCGTTTGAAAACCGGGACAAAAAAATCTTTGCAGTACAGTTCCATCCCGAAGTTTATCACACAGTCAGGGGAAAGGACATCTTGCGCAATTTTGCCATTGATATTTGTGGTGCGAATAACGGCTGGCAGCCACAGTCATTCATACAGTCCACAGTTAGCTGGATAAAGCAACAGGTGGGCAGCGAGCGCGTAATACTGGGTATCTCTGGAGGTGTGGACTCAACCGTGGCAGCTTTTCTGCTTAATAAAGCCATTGGAGACCAGCTGACTGCAATATTCGTCGATACAGGGCTGCTGCGCTATCGCGAATATGAAACAGTCTTAGAGGGTTACCGTTCCCTGGGACTTAATGTCATTGGTGTGGATGCCAAGGATGAGTTTTACCAGGCTCTCCGCGGTGTGACAGACCCGGAGGAAAAACGTAAAATTATCGGACGCAAATTCATTGAAGTATTTGAGCGTGAGGCTTCAAAGATTAAAGATGCCCGTTGGCTGGCACAAGGTACAATCTATCCTGATGTGATAGAAAGTGCTGTCGGACATCATGTAGCACAGACAATAAAATCACACCATAACGTTGGCGGACTGCCAGAGAGAATGAATCTCAAGGTCATAGAGCCTCTGCGGCTGTTGTTCAAAGACGAGGTTCGCCGCGTGGGCAGGGCCCTTGGTATCCCTGACCAGTTTATCAACCGCCATCCTTTCCCGGGTCCGGGACTGGCTATTCGTATAATCGGCGATATAACACCCGAAAAAGTATCTTTGCTCCAGAAAGTGGACCATATTTTCATAGAAGAATTACGCCGTAATGATCTGTACAACAAGGTGTGGCAAGCATTCGCAGTGCTTTTGCCAGTGCAGACAGTCGGTGTGATGGGCGATGAGCGTACTTATGAGAATGTTGTGGCATTACGGGCTGTAAATTCTGTAGATGGCATGACTGCAGACTGGTCGCACTTGCCCCATCAGTTCCTGGCCCATGTGTCAAATAGAATAATTAATGAGGTACCAGGAGTCAACCGCGTGGTTTATGACATAAGTAGCAAGCCACCTGCTACTATTGAGTGGGAGTAATTTTGTCCTCCCGTTGCAAGCGTGCCGTAGGCACCTGGCAACAAGCCTCTTGCCATAGTAGCATGCGTGAAGCAAATAAGCCTTCAATAGTCGGGTATTTTTTCGGGGCTCAGGTTGTAAGAGCCGTCGCAAGCGTGGCGAGAGCCACCTTGCAATGTTGGGTAGCTAATATTTCACTGCAAAGGTCGCCACGCAAACGCAAAGTATGGTTTGCTATAGCAGTCCCAGCCAGGCTTTCAGGTCAATAAGACCTAGCAGGTGCGCAGACATGAAGATTATCACAACGATGACAACCAGGCGGACAAAACCAGCACCGCGCTTGACAGCCAGTTGCGAGGCTATCAAAGCCCCTACAAAGTTGCCCAACCCCATGATTAACCCATAGGACCACACGATCTGGTGGTGATACCAGAAGACCAGCAGGCTAAGCGGTGTCCATAGCAGTATAATGAGAACCTTTATAGCATTGCCTTTGACTAGGTCATAACCAGCACCCAGCACTATGCCTGCCAACAGTGCATATCCCACGCCTATATGAATGAATC
>JALWNS010000399.1 GCA_027083655.1 Bacteroidales bacterium
AAAAAAAAAATTATTATTTCATCACAAATTTTTACTTTTATAAATAATTTAAAACTAAAGTTTCTATGAAAAGTTTTTACTTAACTTTTTTAACTGTCATTGTTGTTCCTTTTGCTTTATCTGCACAGACTGATGCAGAGTACCTTAAACAAGCCCTGGTTGCTACTTTTACAAAAAGTGAGCTCGTTAACACTCTTTACGATTACGAATATAGAAGTGGTCTTTGCTCTGTCGGCGCATTTATAGAAGAGGATGGTTCTGCATCATTTAACCTTTACCTCTCATCCTCGGAAGATTATGTTTTTATTGGTGCAGGCGATGATGATGTAGAAGATCTTGACATATACGTATATGACGAAGATGGAGATGTGGTTGCTAAAGATATTGAAGACGACGAGTATCCTCTAGTCAACTTCTCCCCATCATACTCAGGGGTTTATACAATCAAACTTAAATTAGTATCATGTGATGCTAATGGTAGTTTTTGTGTAATGAACTTCATGCAAAAAGATGGAGTGACACCATCCACTGATAAGTTTGACGAAGCCATAGAGCGTATGGTCAAAGTAGTTAATTATATCGATGATGAGAGAGGTACTAAATTCCTTGATAGAGAAGGAGAATTCTGTTATTATGGCTTTGCCTTCCCTTATGATGGCCAGGAATCACAGATTAATGGTATAGATCTTAACGAAGATGAAACATACATTATGGTTGCAGTGGGCGACGATGGTGTTGACGATATAGACCTGTTCTTATTAGACTCTGATGGTGATGAGATTGACAGTGATACGGAAGATGATGCGACCCCTATTGTTACACATACTGCCTCATATACCAGGCGAAACCTGAGCTTAAAAGTCAAAGATATTAATAGCTCTTCGAATTCCTTTGTTATAGCAGTTATCCTTGAAGACTAGAGAAAAGAAAGGGCGCTTAATGAGCGCCCTTTCTTTTCTCTACACATAATCATTTCCTTTCTCCATTTTTATCATATTGACAATATTGCGTATTTGCTGTTCAAAGTCACGATTTGCTACCAGTAACATACCATCAGACTCTGCTACTATTATATTCTCCAGCCCTAGTACAACAACAAGCTTATCATCTGGCACACTTATAAAGCTACGGTGTGTATCAAAAGTCAAAACATTATTACCCTGTATAACATTATCATTCTCGTCCTTAGGATAATTCTCATACAATGAGCCCCAGGTACCCAAATCTGACCAACCAAAGTTAGCAGGTAATACGAAAACAGACTTTTCCTTTTCCATAACTCCATAGTCGATAGAAATAGCAGGCACTTTTTCATAGATCTCCATTATAACCTTTCCTTCCTTGTCTGTACCTATTTTATCTTTATTCCTTTCAAACTCATCATAAATCTCTGGTAAATACTCTCTTATAGATTTCAGGATTGTACTAGCAGACCAGACAAATATCCCTGAGTTCCATAGAAACTCCCCACTCTCAACAAAAATCTTAGCTGTTTCCACATCAGGTTTCTCGGTGAAAGTTTTGACTTTATAAACAACTTTTTCACCCAACTGGTACTTTTCATTGGCATCTAACTGGATATAGCCATAACCAGTTTCTGGCCGGGAAGGCTCTATACCAAGGGTAACCAGAGCATCTGTCTTTTCTTCTTTAACAAAACTAACTGCTGTTTTAAGGGTATTAACAAACTCACTAACATCCCCAACATAGTGGTCTGCTGGAGAAACTATCATTATACCATCAGGGTCTTTTTTACTTATAAACATTGCTGCGTAGGTAATACATGGAGCTGTATTCCGTCTCAAAGGTTCTGCTAATATATTTTGCTCTGGGATCTGTGGTAACTGCTCTTTGACTAAAGAGAAATAATCATCTTTTGTGACAATAAGTATATTTTCGGGTTTAGCAATCCGGGAAAGCCTGTCGTAAGTCTGCTGTAAAAGAGATTTTCCTGTTCCCAAGATATCTAAAAACTGCTTAGGCCTACGTTCTCTACTCAATGGCCAGAAACGGCTACCAACACCCCCGGCCATAATAACTGCAAAAACTTCTCCCATAACAAACGGTTTTATTTTTGACAAAGTTAAAAAATACTTTTATTTTACATTGTAAATAGTGGTTAATATAGTCTGACCAACTGCTTTAAGAACCTTCGAATCAATAACCTTTAAATCATCCTCGTGTGTATGCCAATAACTTCCATAGAAATGATGTGGTATATTCTCCACAATTAAAACACTTCTAATACCTGCATATTCATTGATAATTACGTGGTCATCAAATAATCCACGCGATCTAAAATCCACAAATAATGTATCATATCCTAGAGACTGGCCTATCTCCCAGATTCTTTTTATGAGAAAACCATAATAATACAACGAATAATCCTCAATTGCAAAACGGGCTCCTTTAGCTCCAGCCAAATCTACTTCTATACCCCATAATGGATTATAATTATCTGGCTTATTGCGAGCCCAATAACGCGCACCTAATGCCCAATATTTATAATAATCCATCAAAGCTTCAACTTCTTCTGGCCCCTGATCCTCAAGGTCTAAAAACAAAAAATCGACTCCCACTTCTGGCGGGCTCATTGACATTACACGTGCCAACTCCAATAAAATTGCAGTACCACTTCCCCCATCATTAGCACCAAGAATAGGCTCATTTA
>JALWNS010000400.1 GCA_027083655.1 Bacteroidales bacterium
TGCTATTTGTATACGGTGTGGAAACCTGGCACACTATTCTCACCGTATTAGCTCTAGTGATTCTCTAATAGAGCTAGGTGAAAAGGATAAATATGAACCCCTGTGCAGATCTTGTTATCTGGAGGCTACCAAAGAGAATACGGACAAATGAGTGGCAGGACAAGTCTGGGAAAAAAAGTAATAGTAGCAATATTTCGTTTTTACCAAAAATTTATTTCACCATTATCTGGCCCCTCTTGCCGCCACATACCGACCTGCTCGTCTTATAGTATAGAAGCAGTGCAAAAACACGGTGTATGGCGCGGTCTGTGGTTGGCCTTGAAGCGTATTACTCGCTGCCATCCAGGGGGAACGGGCGGTTATGATCCTGTGCCCCCGGTAAAAGATAAAAGCAAAAAAACTGGAACATGTTAGCACTAGTAGATTGGTTAATAATCCTGGCTTATGTCGTTCTCACGGTTATAATCGGCCTTAGCTATAAAAATAAGTCATCAAAGTCATTAACTGATTATTTTCTTAGTGGCCGGCAGATGCCCTGGGTTGTTGCAGGCTTGTCTATGGTAGCAACAACATTTGCAGCAGACACGCCATTGGCAGTCACAGAGTTGGTCGGCAAGGCTGGTATTTCTGGTAATTGGCTGTGGTGGAATTTCCTCATTGGTGGTATGCTTACAACCCTTTTCTTCGCACATTTGTGGCGCAGATCAGGAGTGCTAACAGAAGTAGAGCTTCTGGATATTCGTTATAGCGGTAAAGTAGCCACTTTCCTGCGTGGTTTTAAGGCAATATACTTGGGTCTGTTTATGAACGGACTGATTATAGCCTGGGTGAATTTGGCATTAATGTCTATAATTGAAGTTTTCTTTGGCCTACATGGGCAAACGCTGATGATTATTATGATTTCTGCCATGTTGGTAGCAGTACTTTATTCAACCCTCTCAGGCCTGTGGGGTGTGGCAGTGACAGATGTTGTGCAGTTTGTTATCGCCATGACTGGGTCTATTGTGCTGGCTGTGCTGGTGATTAACAGTGATAAAATAGGAGGTATCGAAGGACTGAAGGCACAGCTGCCACAAGGTGCTTTGTCCTTTTTTCCACGTATAGGTGGCGAATCGACAGGAGAAGTATTGACCATTTCCCTGGGAGCTTTTCTTGCTTATGGTCTTTTCCAATGGTGGGCTAGCTGGTATCCAGGAGCAGAACCCGGTGGGGGAGGTTATATTGCACAGCGTATGATGAGCACAAAGAACGAACGTCATTCGGTTTTTGCTACTTTATTATTCCAGATTACTCATTATACTCTCAGACCCTGGCCCTGGATTTTGGTCGGACTGGCAGCACTGGTGCTATATCCGGGACTAGACCAGGAGCATTTCCGCCTTGCTTATGTTTATGCTATGAGGGATTTTTTGCCTGCAGGATTAAAGGGACTGTTGTTGGTTGCTTTTTTGGCTGCATATATGAGTACAATTTCTACACAGTTGAATTTTGGAGCAAGTGTGCTCACAAATGATTTTTACTTACTCTTGACAAAGAAAAAATTGCCACCCAGGCAGCAGGTAAATGTGGCCCGTATTATAACCCTGGTGTTGGTGCTAGTGTCGATTTATTTCACAACGATAATTAATACTATTTCAGGTGTCTGGAGTTTTATTATAGAGTGTGGTGCTGGCTTAGGAATGGTATTGATTTTACGCTGGTACTGGTGGAGAGTTAGTGCATGGTCTGAGCTGGCAGCTATGGTTACTCCATTTATTGTATACGCAGTAGGACGTTTTGCGCTAGGATGGGTCTTCCCAAAAACATATTTCTTGACAATAGGTGTAACTACAGTAGTATGGATCTTAACAACTTTTTTGACCCCTCCAACAGATAGACAGAAGCTATTGGAATTTTATAGACGGGTTAGGCCTGGTGGATGGTGGGCACCAATAGCTAAGGAAGCAGGATTAGAAGTCAAGGGGCCAGGATGGCAGCTGTTCGTTGCTTGGATGAGTGCAGTTGTAATGGGCTACAGTACCTTGTTCTGGATAGGATCGCTGATCCTGCATCAATGGCATGACCTGTTTGTCTATAGTGTTACGTTTATTTTAGGATTTGGATTTTTTGTGAAGTTCTTCAAAATAGGCTATAATGTTTAATTTCCATTGCTAAAAAGTAAGGCTTCTGTAGCCATTTCGAGGTAAATCCCGGCAATTGTGCCTGCGGCTGTTTCCACGACCTTTCGTTTTTGTAGGCCTATTTTATAACCAAAACTATAGTAATCGGCACAAAACTTCATGTCCAGGGGTTTGCTTGCATTATTGAGAAAGTAAACCATACTTGGCAAGTTGCGTACAATAACATTTTGCTGTAACATAAGTAGATTTGAAAAATAGGTAATAGCAGTACTAGTCAGGAATGTTTTATAATGCTTTGATTTAAAACCATCGTGGATACCTTTTAAGAACAAAAACATTTGATCGTCATTCTGGCAAATGCGATATTTATCAAGCTTCGTAACAGAAGTAATAATAATGGTATCGTCAGATGTGGTGACGGCAAATACTTCGTCAAAGTAAGCTTCTTTGAATTTGTTTCGGTCAAGATAGACAATCACCCTATTTGTTGAGACAAAGACAATGTGCCCTACATTGCTTTTTATTGTTCCATCCAGGAACCAGATAGT
>JALWNS010000401.1:0-2440 GCA_027083655.1 Bacteroidales bacterium
GGCTTTTTGGTTATCACTGTCATTAGAATAGCCCATAGAAAAGAAGTATATTAAGTCATATTAAACCCAAAGAAAATTGGAACACTTTGGGAAAAGGGACTGGGCATTGAAAACTGACGGTTTCCCCAGCATTTTGGCATTGTGTCGCTTCGCGGTCCTTCTCACGGTCTCACGCTAAAAAGTGTTCCATCCATTTTTGGGATTGGTATAACGGACGTACCGCGAAACGGTTCCAAAAGTCCCTTCCCTTCTTTTTATCAGACACTCAATGCAAACCTATTTCCAGCCTCATATCAAGCGTTTCGGCATATTTCATCAGAGTGGACATATTCGGCGTATAAGTGTTATTGAGGCTTTCAAGCCGGGAAATGTTGGATTTTGATGTGCCGATCTTTTCGCGATCTCTTCTTGAGTCAGCCCTTTGGCGATGCGGGCCGCCGTCAGTTGCTTTTTAATGGCAGCAAAAAAGGTTTCAACGTTATTATTATCACCTGACCCCTATTGCTCTTAATGGTGCTCTCATATTTTACTGAAAGCAATTTTCATTCCATGTTTATTCGGGTTTTGGTATGAGAAATATTTGAGCCGCAGAACAAAATATTTCTCTCTAATTCATATATCTACTTTATCTAATCCTATTTCTTTTCTTAATCTATTTTGTGCTAATCTATTAAGTTCAAGGAATTTTTTGTATATTTCTTGAGTCATTTGTTTATTTCTTTCTATTTCAGAAGCAATTGTTTTTACAATTTCAATTTCATCCTTATTTCCATAAATATAAAATCTAACTTGTATTTGATTAAAACCATTTAATGATTTAGTTTGTAAAGCATTTTCAAAAAACAATAAATAATCTTCTAAAAGTTTGATTCTTGCATCCATGCTTCTTTTGAAAAGTTCATGTTTTCTATTTTGATTACTATTAATATACCATCCAACAACAGCAATTAATACTGATGCCACTATTGCGATGCCTGATATGATATTTTTTAAATCTACATTTTCTAACATCAATGTTCCTTTTTTTCTTTTTATTGCGTTATTGCTCGAACACTTTACATCAATTATACCATAAAAAATAAAGGAAAAAATAAAGGTGTCAGGTGATAATGATAACTCATTTCTTGCTTCTTGTTATCTCACCATGCACTACCTCTTTCCATATATAAACACCAACGATGCCTTCTCCTATCCATAATGGCCGCAAGGCGTAATCGAAATTACAGAGAAATAGGAAAAGTAATACCAAACTCTCATGAAACCGGAACAAATTTGAAATTCTCATCGGTAACCGGGGAAGCCGCTTCACGGCTCTTCTCACGGTGTTACGCTCCCATTGTCTCACGCAAAAAGGTGTTCCAACGCTTTTTTTTGAAATAGCATTACATATAAATATGGTATAATTTTAGTATGACATTTGAGTATAACAAAAACAAAAGTCAAATTAACAAATCAAAGCATGGTATCGATTTCGAGGAAGCGAAAGCGCTATGGAAAGATCCCTATGCTTTTGAAATCCCATCTTTACAAAGTGAAGATGAAGAGAGATTTCTCGTTTTGGGTCGGATCGATGACAAAAATTGGACAGCGATCGTAACGTATAGGGAGTCCAACATTCGAATCATATCCGTACGAAGATCACGAGTAAAGGAGGTCGCACTTTATGAAAGCGTCAGAAATAGATAAAAAATTCGATGAAAATCAAGAAGATGTGTTGGAGCACTTCGATACATCGAAAATCAGGATGATCAACGAAGAGCCCAAAAGGGTCAATATCGACTTTCCCGCCTGGATGGTCGAATCATTGGATCGAGAGGCCAAACATATCGGTGTAAGCCGACAAGCCATCATCAAAATGTGGCTGGCTGAAAGATTGCAGAAATTGTCTGTCGAATGACAGGCTCTGGCCCTGCCTTGAAGAACGCCTTTTTCCGGGGCCCGTGAGAATAGCCGCGTAGCGATTTCCCAATGACCAATGACATTTCAAGGAATACCGATGACAGTAGAAAAGATCGAATCCATCATTAAAACCAATCCCGCCGTGATGCTCTATTTTTGGGGTGAGCACTGCAATGTCTGCCATGCTCTGCAGCCCAAGCTCTTTCAAGCCTTCGACGACCGGTTTCCAAAATTTGAAAAGATTACCGTCGACGTGGGTGCACATGCCGATATAGCCGCACATTTCGGCGTCTTTTCTATCCCGACGGCCATCGTCTTTTTGGATGGCAAAGAGTTTGCGAGAGTGAGCCGAAACGTCAGCATTCCGGCACTCGTTCAACAGATCGAGCGGCCCTACTCTCTATTGTTTTCTTGACATCGCCTCCGCCGCCACGTAACCGCCGGCCCAGGCGAAGTGGAAGTTGTAACCGCCGCGGCGGCCGACGATATCGAGAACCTCTCCGGCGAAATAGAGGCCGGGATGGATCTTCGACGCCATCGT
>JALWNS010000401.1:2450-2662 GCA_027083655.1 Bacteroidales bacterium
ATCCTTGATCGTCGAGGCCAACCTCCGCCAGGTTTTGGCCCCCGCCTTTTCACAAGGCGTCGACCCCTCTATCGCCAACTCCCGTAGCAGCGCTTTGACGATCTTTTGGGGCAAGATACCGTGAAGCATCGCCTCCATCCCCGCCCACGGTACCCTGTTGGCGCTTTTTTGCAGCAATGCCGTCACCTCCTGCCGATCGGATGTAGGCATCA
>JALWNS010000402.1:0-966 GCA_027083655.1 Bacteroidales bacterium
GTCTAATGTTTTGAGACTTTGCATATTAGTGATCCCTTCTGGTAGCTGTGTAATTCGGTTGTTTGTGAGGCTAAGTATCTGCAAGCTTGAAAGCTTGGTTATAGACTCTGGCAAAGACGATAGCCTGTTATTACCAAGGAAGAGTTTTTGCAGGTTTGGCAGTTCCCCAATACTTTCCGGCAGGGCTTCCAGTTTGTTGGCATAAAGGTTAAGTTCTTTGAGGTTAGAAAGCTTGCTTATGTTACCGGGGAGCACTTCAATTTGATTCCACGATAGGTTTAGTACTTGCAAGTTTTGTAGTTCGAAAAGCTCTGGAGGTAATGTTTTTATTCTGTTATGCTGTAAATAGAGGCCTTTGAGATTTACCAGTTTTTTTATTTCTGCTGGGATTGTGTCAAGGTTTGTATTATTCAGGTAAAGATATTCTACTTTTTCGGGGTTAGCTAAAGCTTTTTCGAGTGAACGGTAAGCAGATGATGATTGTTCGTTTTGTGCATTAAGGGTAATAAACATGAAGAGACCAAAGAATGTTGCTATTAGATTTTTCATTTATTTGATTTTTGGCGGTTCCTCCTTTAATACGGAGGAACCGCCATTTTTGTTATGCTAAATTATTAAAAAGGATGCAGTTTCTTGAAATTAGCTTTACCCTCTTCAAGAAATTTTATAAAATCTTCGACATTAGTATTATATTCCATTGGTTGAGCCAGGACATTGCCCTCCCAATCGATTAACACATAGAAAGGTTGTGCATTTTTGTTGAAGTTAACTATCTGAATATCTGCGTTTTGTTTGCCAAGCATTTTCTTAAGTTTGCCATCTGCCAATGATATAAACCAACGGTCTTTAGGTGTCTCTATGACTTTATCATCCACATAAAGCGAAAGGATAATATAATCATTTTGTAGCATCTTTAGTACACGTGGATCTGACCAGACATACTCTTCCATTTTACGGCAGTTGACG
>JALWNS010000402.1:976-2645 GCA_027083655.1 Bacteroidales bacterium
CGAAATATCCTACAAGTTTATGAGGTAAATGTAATTGGTCAGAATAGAGCGGTTTATCACACAGACCAACTGCAGACTGTCCGAGGGTCATTCTTTCCAGGTCAAACTCCTGGGTTGTTTTTGGAGGAAGATAACCAGACAATGCACGTAAAGGAGCCCCCCACAGGCCAGGTATCATCCATACAACAAAGGCGAAAGTAATAATGACAAAGAACAAACGGATAACTCCAATCCTTTCAACATCAGTATCATGGGCGAATTTAATTTTACCGAGTAAGTAAAAACCCATAAGAGAGAAAATAACTATCCAAAGAGAAAGGTATACTTCACGGTTAAGCAATCCCCAGTGGTATGTTTGATCTGCTACAGATAAGAATTTCAGGCCTAAAGCTAGTTCCAGGAAGCCAAGAACGACTTTTACAGAGTTTAGCCAACCTCCTGATTTTGGCAATGAATTGAGGAATTCCGGGAACAGGGCAAACAATGTGAATGGCAGGGCTACACCCAGAGAGAAGCCCAGCATACCTATGATTGGCTTGAGTATCATACCACCCTGTGTAGACTCAACTAATATTCCACCAACAATTGGTCCTGTACATGAGAAAGAGACCAGGACTAGAGTGAAAGCAAGGAAAAATATGCCAATCAATCCGCCCTGTTCTGACTTTTTGCTAATCTTATTAACCCACTTGTATGGCAAAGTAAGCTCAAAGGCTCCAAAGAATGATATAGCAAATATTAAGAATATAATGAAAAACAATATGTTAGGTAGCCAGTGTGTGGATAGCCAGTTAGCAAAATCTGCGGACAGGTTCTCACCTCCTAGTAGATTAGTGATACCTACTAAAATAGCAATGGGTACAGTGTAAATAAGTACTATTGAGAGACCATAAATCATAGCATTAATACGCCCCCGGACTTTGTCTTTACCTTTGATGAAGAATGCCACTGTCATTGGCACCATTGGGAAAACGCATGGTGTTAACAATGCTGCCAAACCGAGTAAAAATGAGATCCAGAAGAACCAAGCTAACGACTGCTTTTTTGTGGCGGCAGACCATGGATTATTAGAAACGAGGACGGGTGTATAGCCTGTAGGTTTAAGACTTACTTTTGATACTGTATCCGAAGGTTTGGCTTGGGTTATCTTTACTGGTGCAGTTTGAATTTCTTTTATAGTATCTTGAGTATGTAAAGGTGTGTCACTAACTTGCTGGGTTTTTTGTGCAACAGTTTCATCTTTTTGTTGTGTTGTGGGTTGGGTTTTCGCCGTGCTTAATGTTTGTGCTTTATACTCGCTACCTTTGACAGGTATTACGAAATCTTCATAAAAGTTAATACACCTTCCTTGATCAGTACAAACTTGACCGTCGAGGCTACCTTTTATGTCAAAGTCTATAGCTTTGAGAATTTTTATTTTTATTTTGAAAGTAGCCTGATGTTCGTAGTAATATTCATCTTTCTGAAAGATCTCGTCAAAAACTTTAATTGGTGTTTCGACCTCGATGATTTTACCATCTGTCTCATAGTAAGGAGATTGTTCGAGTGTGATGCTCAAGGGCAGAGAGCCTCCAGGCGGATTACTCGGAGCGTATAAATGCCACCCATTATCGATTTTAACGTGAAAAACCAAAAATAACTCATCGTTTGAGATTTTTTCAGTGGAATA
>JALWNS010000403.1 GCA_027083655.1 Bacteroidales bacterium
TATACCTACTGATGCCATATTGTTAAAAGGAAAGGGGAGTATTGATTATAGTTTTGTAACGGGAGAATCTGTCCCAATTGAAAAAAAATCGGGAGATAAGTTGTATGCAGGAGGTAAACAAAAAGGGGAGAGTATTGAAGTTGAGGTAGTGAAAGAAATAGACAATTCTTATTTAACCCAACTGTGGAACAATCCTATTTTTGATAAAAAACAAGACAAAGAAAAATCTCATTTTCATAAAATTTTTTTCAAATAAAAAATTTCTAAATTTACAAACAAAATTAATTGTTAAATCACCAAATCAAAACTATAAAAAACCAAAGCTATGAATTTACCAGCAGATTTGAAATACTCAAAGGATCATGAATGGATCAAGGTAGAAGGCGATGTTGCAATTATAGGTATTACCGACTATGCCCAGAGTGAGTTAGGCGACATTGTATTTGTAGAGGTGCCAACAGTAGGCGAAACTTTGTCACAGGGTGATACCCTGGGTACTATAGAGGCTGTTAAGACAGTTGCAGATGTCTATATGCCTTTAGATGGAGAGGTTCTGGAGATGAATCCAGACCTTGATGCTACTCCAGAGCTTATTAACCAGGATCCTTATGGTAAAGGCTGGATCGCAAAGATTAAGATTACAGATCCTTCACAATTGGAGAATCTTCTTACAGTGGACCAGTACAAGGAATTAATTAATGCGTAAGGGACAAATTTGATGTTTATGGGCTGCACATGCAGCCCATAAAAGTGTTTATATACGTGAAAAAAAATATTATGCAGCGGAATGTAAAAAAAGATTTAGGTAATTTTGAATACCTAAAAGGCAAGTATACAGATATTGAGAGGATTTCGAAGCGTTTGCTATCGGTAGAGTTTAAAGACATGCCATTTTTTCGTTATGCCGTATTGATGGCATCTTTGCTGGATGAGCAGTTTTTTCCAAACGCATTAATCTTAGGCAAAGCGCAGCGTCAATATGATTTGACCTGGTTGTTAAAGGATTTTTCTTCAAGGCTTGATTTTGTGTCAAGTGATTTTTCTGACTTTGAGGTTGATGTCGATCTATACCGTGAAGTAAATTTCATCCAGATAGAAAATATTTTTTCATATTCACCTGATGTAAAATATGACCTAATTGTACTGATACAGGACTATTTCCAGTTTTTGGCCCAAGAAGTAGATTATTACGATTTGTTGTCTAACCTATTAAGCTCCAAAGATTCACGCATTATTTTTATTCTTAGTTATTCACCAGACAAAGAAACACATACCAGTAGAGAGAACTTAAAATTAGATCTAGCTTTACCCTCTACAATGATTAAAACTTTTGAGTTGAAGCACTACAATAAGGGAGAGTTAAAGGTTATTGATTTTTTAATAGACACAAAAGGTGTTGTGCTTAAATAAAACTTAAAATCTAAAGCTATGAAGCAGGTTATTCGTTTTGCTCTGCTGTTAGTAGCAGTAGCTTTTGTGGGCAGGTTAAGTGCTCAGGACATTGTGGGATATTGGAAAACTATTGATGATGAGACCCACAAACCTAAGTCAGTAGTCTATATTTACAAGGCTAATGATGGTAAATACTATGGAAAGATTGTTAAACTTTTCCGCGAACCAGGAGAAGATCCAAATCCTATCTGTGATAAGTGCCCAGGTGACCGCAAAGATAAACCAATCATTGGTATGGTTATTCTGACAAAGCTGGAGAAAGTAAGAAATAATTTATGGGACCATGGCCGTATCCTTGACCCAGGAAATGGAAAGATTTATGATTGTAAAATGTGGATAGAAGACGGTAAACTGCAAGTACGTGGATACCTCGGATGGAGCGTTCTTGGAAGATCACAGACCTGGTTGCCATACAAAGGAAAAATTAATTAAATGCAACACCTCTCTGTAATAATTGTAGCAGGAGGTAAAGGCCGTAGAATGGGTGAGGCTGTTCCCAAGCAATTTCTTATGCTTGGGGACAGACCTATTTTGATGCATACTATTGAGCGTTTTTTTCATGCTTTTGAAGATATTGATTTGCGTATTGTCTTGGTAATAAATAAGGACTACCAGGACTATTGGCAAGAACTGGTGGAAAAGTATTCGTTTGATGTGCCCCATATTATAGCTCCGGGTGGTGAGGAGCGCTTTCATTCGGTAAGAAATGGTCTGAGTAAAGCATTTGATACAGGGCTCGTAGCAGTTCATGATGCAGTTCGTCCACTGGTAAATAAACCATTTTTGAGACGGATATACCAGGCAGCACTGGAGAAGGGTAATGCAGTACCGTATATTATTCCGCACAGTAGCGTCAGAATAGAAGAAAATGGAAAGAATAGGGCTATTGACAGGTCTAAGGTGCGGTTGATACAGACCCCTCAGATATTTGATATACAAGAGCTCCGTGTTGCTTATGAAAAAGATTATAATAGTTTTTATACTGACGATGCTACTGTTTATGAGAGCTTGGGCAAGGACATAAACCTGGTGCCAGGCCTCGAAGAGAATATAAAAATCACACGGCCATTAGATTTATATTTAGCACGAAAAATCATACAGAATATTGGGTAATAATTTTTTTGTTTAAACAAATTATTTTTTAATTTTGCACTGCCCAAATGCCCAGGTGGCGGAATTGGTAGACG
>JALWNS010000404.1 GCA_027083655.1 Bacteroidales bacterium
GGTAAAAAAGTAGAGTTAAAAAATGCAGCTAAAAAGTATCCATTTTTAAAAGGACAACAAATTGTTCCTTTAAATGTAATTTGGGAGGTAGCAAAATCCTCTCAACTTTTGACAGGTTGGGGAAATAAACTTACCAATAGAAACCTTATGATTCCTGATGAGGATAAGTTTCAAAATGTAATAATTGAGAGACTTTATACTTCAATTAATGGAAAAGAAGGTGTCTATGCTCATATCCAGTTGATTGCAAAAGAGACTGGCTTAGGCAGAATTGTCTCAGGAAAGAAACAAAAGAAGAGACAAAAAGGTAAGGTAGTTCTTCAAAGCTGGTTTTGTCCTCTGTTCTATACAGGAGATAATGAGTTGACTGTGTATTACTTTGATAACAAAGCACATGGTTACACTTATCCAGCTATGTCAAGAATGGATTCATCAATTCTAGGAGGTGTATTCTCTACTGGTTATGAAGTCTTTGGTAAGACAAGTGTTATCAGAGATGGTAACTACTATGTTCTTGCTTCAAGGGTAAAGGTGAATGATGGAGTATATTCAATGACTCCAAACTTTGTCTTGTATTCAGTTAAGACCAATAGACAGTATGAGGTACATAATCCTGAAGAGATGGAGAAAGTGATAAAAGAAGAGCTTGCAAAATAAACCTGCTGTTTCCCATCCCTTCCAAAGGGATTGGGATAAATACTTATAAAACTTTTTAAGGAGGTTTTAGGACACAATATTATTTTTGGTGGGGTAATTATTAGTTTTTCCATTAAAAATGGATTCAAAAAAACAAAAAAAATCAAAACAAAGGATGAATCATGTTGAAAAAATTTCTTGCAGGAACAAAACAAACAGCAACTTATGCAGGTATGGTTTGGGATATTATAAGTGCATTTGCACTTATGATAATTTATAATCCTAGTGGATATAGTTATTTCCATTTTATGAAAAGCTATAACTGGGATTTTACAAATAATGGTGTTAATGCTATGTTTGTAATATTAGGATTAGTGATTTTTATAACACCTATTGTACTTGATATGCCATCTGCTTGGAAGGCTGCAGGAACTAAGGGTAAAATGCTTTTTGTTATTTATTTAGCTGTAGTTGGTGGTTTTATGTATGTAACAAATCACTATTCTCTTACAGACATAATCTGGTTGTTTGAGTTTGCAGCAATTGCCTTTATGCTTTGGGGTGCTTATGTAAACTATAGAGACAGAAAGAAATACTCTAAAGTTGGTACATCAATTGAAGATTCACATACCACAGTAGATGTGGATCATGATGTTGATGATGACTAAAGTCTTTCCTCAAAGGAGCTTTTTGCTCCTTTTGAGGATTCAACAAATAATCTCAATTATATCTCTTGTGTTAATAGGTGTTAAAGAATTGATAGAGGAGATGTAAGAGAAAAAAGAAGAAAAATAGGAGAGTAAGATGAAAAATAGAAAAAAAGAGGGAGCTATTTTCTACATAGTTTTAGGTTTTATAACTATACTTTTCTTTGGAAAAAGGGAAGTATTAAAGTTAAGTAGAATGCTCAAAAAAAATAAAAAAAAGGTTTATTTAGTTTTTTTAGTTCTCTTTACTTCATTATTATATCTTTATTGGACTGAGATAGTTTATTTTTTTACTACTCAGCTTGGTAATTTTGTCTTTGAAGAAATTCCAAAATTTTTCTCAAAAGATATACCAAAGATGTATAATGATTTAATTGATGAATTTAAAGAAAACTGGGTAAAAATAGGTGCCTTTATTATAGGTGCAAAATTTTTGTTTTTTGTAATCTATAATCTGGCTAAGAGATTTTTAATAAACACATCTGTTGATAGAGTGAAAAAAAGTTTAATTCACTCTGAAATGGATGAGCTGATAGAAATATCTGCAAGAAAGACTTTAGTTAAGTATGCAAAAAAAGCAGAAAGACTAAAGAAAATTCCTTATGTAGGGGTATTGATAACAGTATTGTTAAAGATATTCTCATTTGCTGGATTTTTAGTATTTTTAGCAATAGCTTTGGTAAAATTTGGATTAGGGAAATTACTTATAACAAAAGTATTATCAGCTCAATTTTGGACTGGTATGCTTGTGTTTATAACCAATATTCCAGGTATTACCTACTTATTTTTTCTATATGTTTGGCTTTGGTTTGAGACACATATCCCTTGGGTACCAAGATTTTATTATTGGGTATCTGAAAATTTTAGGATTTTGTTAGATCCTATCTGGGATACTGTTGTTGTCCCAATTCAAAATAAAATATCTGATGGTATTGATGTAGTTAATGAAAAACTACTCATACCAATTTCAGATTGGTTTGATATGCTTGAAGTAAGAATTATTAAAGCACTAAAAAGGTATTTATACTTTAATAGTGATAAAGAATCTTACAAAAGATATATGAAGCTTGTTCAAGAGCATAATAAAATGCAACTTGAAAAAAAGGCTGAACATGATAGAAAAATAGAACAAAGACAGCAAGAGCTTCAAAAAAGAAAAGAACAAACTCTTGCAAAGATTGAACAAAGAAAAAGAATAAAGGAGGCAAAAAAAAGGAGAAAAAATAGAAAACTAGGGTAGCATTCCTAGTTTCACAACCTAAAAGGTTGTGAATGTGGATTAAGGTCTATAC
>JALWNS010000405.1 GCA_027083655.1 Bacteroidales bacterium
AAATATTTCAATGGTTAAATTTCTTTTGTAGTATTAGTAAAACTTAAATTTTTTAAATGTAGAAATATTATTCAAAAATCTCAATTTTTTTTGGTAAGTTAATGTAAATTAAAAACTTTTTTGTTTTAAGCTAGGCTTATATTTACTGCTTATTGTATTTGGTAAAACTTGCTAAGAGTTAATCAGAGTACTCATTTTTAAGATAAGTATTGAAGCTAAAAATTGACTTCTAACATATGAGAGTTATAATTGCTTAAGGGCTAGAGTTAGCTTCTGTTTTATCAACTGGGGCGTAAGGCGGCGTGCAGTATCCATGTCCACACCTTTGTCAAAAAGTGATAAAATATGCACATCTTCATAAGATTGTAGGCGGCTTTGACCTGCTATGACAATGACAGTTTTTTTTGCTTGTCGGGCAAGGTCTATCACACGGCCTGTGGCTTTACCCTGGAGGCTCTGCCTGTCAAAGCTACCCTCACCCGTGATAACGATGTCTGCCCAGTGGATTTTTTCTTCCAGCTGTGTAAGGGTAAAGACAATGTCTGTCCCTGGTCTGATAGTTCCGTTTAAAAAAGCTTTTATACCAGCACCCAGGCCTCCTGCTGCGCCTTCGCCGGGCGTGGTGTTGAGAGTGATGTTCAGGTCCTGGTGGACTATGTGTGCCATGTTCCTCAGACCGCGGTCAAGCATGAGCACTGCCTCAGGATTGGCCCCTTTCTGCGGGCTATAGACAAAAGCGGCTCCCTGCGAGCCATAGAGGGGATTGGCCACATCAACGCAGGCTGTGATCCCAGGCCATTGTGAGGGAGGAACGTCAATATATTGTACCTTTAGCAGGTTGCGGCCAATGGGCACGAGAACATTGTGCTGCCAGTCAAAGAAGCGATATCCCAGGGCGGCAGCCATGCCCACTCCCATATCTGTAGTGGAGCTGCCGCCCAGTCCGATAAAGATTTTTTCTGCGCCCAGACGGATAGCCTGTCTTATCTGCAGTCCCAGGCCAAAAGTTGTGGTGTTTAGTGGATTGCGTTCTTGGGGCTTGAGCAATTGCAGGCTTCCGGTCTGCGCTAGCTCAATGTATGCAGTTTTATTATCCCTGTCCCAGAGCAGAAAGGATTGCATTTTTCTCCATAGAGGGTCAAGTGTGTCTGTTGGTATTTTCTCTGTTATGAGGTTGCTGGCAATGACCTCAAGAAAGCCTTCTCCGCCATCTGAGAGGGGAACGACGAGTGTTCTGTGACCCAGGTTAGAGATAGTGTCATTGATAAGCCCCGCAATTTGAGCAGCAGTGAAGGTATATTTGAACTTGTCCGGACAGATGAGAATGTTCATGGGTGCCTTTTTTAACCAGAAAATCGTATGTTTTAAAAATACACTTTTTTACCCAAAAAAGTTTCATAGTTAGATGAAATACAGGAAAGCTGCATCGTAGAATACTATTAATATGGTGAATGTTAAGAGAAAAGCAACCATCCAGAGATAGTCAAACAAGTTGATATTATACTTGGTAGTTTTCCAACAGAATACTATATAAGAAGGCAACAGTGAGTTGGCTATAATCAAAGCTATGTAAAACATGGGCGAAAAAGGTGAAATCAGGAAAATAATCCCAGGAGCCAGGACGGCTATGAGGTCAAGGAGGGTTAGCTTTATTAATTTCATTTCAATTACTTCTGTTCCCCTGCCTTTGTTGTAATTGTCTGCCACATTAAGTATTAAGCCATCTGGGTAAATCAAACGTTTTATCTGGTCTTTATGGATACGGATAATACGGTCATAGCCAACAGGGAGGACGTAATAATTATCCAGGTCAATTTTAATGATTTTGACGAGTAAAGTATCTTTTTGTGTGGTGATTAGCTTAACTAATGTGCTATCTGTGGGAGTTAAAGATGAGGTAAATGCTGCGTTAACCCTCAAGCATGAAAGGTTAGTAAGAATTAAGATTATTAGGACCAACCGTTTCATTGTGTAATGCTTTCATATTGAGGTAATTTCATGCGGGTGTAGATAATGTGTTGAAAAAGTGATAAACTTAAAAGAGCATCAATGCAATGTCAATAAAAGTGGCACCCAGCCCCATGCTCATGAATATACTATAATTGTCTGCGAAAAGGTCAAGGCCCAATGCGCCCTTTTTAAATGTTTTTGATATTTCAATAAAAGAATACGGCAGAAAGACATCTTCTATGGCAACCAGTACTGCCAGAAGTACAGATCCAGGGTAAAACAGGTAGAGAACACGCGAAATTAACAGTGTGGATAAGTTTACCAGCGGTAATATGTTGGTTTTCTTTTCCGGTTGTAAACCAGGGTGTTCTTTGTAATATGATTGTGCGACGTTGAGCACAAGGCCATCAGGATAAACCAATTGCTTGATCTGTGATTTGTGCATTTTAATGATGCATTCGGACATGTCGGGCAGGACGTAGTAATAATCCAGGTCTATTTTTATGATTTTGACGCTGAGGCTTTCGCCAGTGGTTGTAATGAGTGTGACCAGCGGGCTATCTGGAGGTGTGCCTAGAGTGGTAGTAATTATAGCTTTAGCCTGGATTGTAGCCAGAAACAAGATGATGAATACGACTAGTCCAGGGCGTTTCATTACAGTGGAGTTTAGAGTATAGAATAAAT
>JALWNS010000406.1 GCA_027083655.1 Bacteroidales bacterium
ATCTTAATGTTGCGTAGAAATGAGAAAGATTTTATTATTAGATTAAATGAAAAATATCTTCTTAAACATGAAAAAAATATGCAAATTTTAAATAATACACTTCAAAAACTAGATATAGATACTTTGAGAAGAAAAGCTATAAGTAAAATTATCTTTTTCATATTTATTTATTTTTTAAGTTATTAACACTTTTTTTCAACTCTTTAAGTTCTTTTTTTAACTCTTCCAGTTCTTTCATAATTTTCTGATTTTTACGATAAAGATCTTTGTTTTGTTTTTTCAGGATCTCATTTTCTTTATTCAAGTTTATAACTTGCAATTGAATGTTTTCAACAGCTTCTAGCGTTTCAAAGCTCATTCTAGTCATATTAATTCCATTTTTTTCATCTTTTGCTGCAGTTACCCAAGGCAAGTGACCATGTTTTTTAATAAACCTTTCTATGTAATCTATTCCGAAATCTTTATCATAATCCGGCTTAAATACAAAATCAGGTTTATTGTAAGTAGTTGTACTGCCAATAGCACCATAATATATATCTCCCGTTACTCTCGCATCTCCATTGACAGTTAAAGTTTTGTCCGGATTAGTCGTATTAATTCCAACATTACTTGCTTCTAAAACCAGCCTGGAAGCATGTAACTTAATACGATCATCATCATATTCTTGTATATATGCATAATTTCCATCTCCAAAATTTAGCATAGCACCATACCCAACATTACCGTAAGGACCTATTAAACGAAGGGCTAATGAATCATTTGTTGTTGTTTGTATAGTCAAAAAATGTGATGGTGTTGTAGAATTTATTCCAACCTTACCATGACCAACACTATTTAATACCAAATTTATTCCTGTGTGTGTTTCATAATCATATGATTCTATTCTGGCAGCATTTATACCACTGAAAGATTCTACACCATCAATCAATAACCCTTTCCTATTGGCACCGCCTCCATCACCAAAAAAGGCACGTCCACTACCGGATATCTCAAGTTGTTCATGTGGTGAATATTCATTAATTCCTAGCTTACCATTAATATTAACTATATCATTATCAAATTCACCATAAATTAGTGGCTCTGCATCTTCACTAAGGTCACTATTTATATACAACCTATAATCCATACTATCTTTTGCTCCTGCATTTAATCCAATAAAAACACAATTTGAACCTGTAGAATTTATACCTGCTCTTGCACCAATAAATGTATTATGAGAACCGCTTCCATTATTTTTTCCGGCATCCATACCTACTATTACATTACTTCGTCCCAAAGAATCATACATTCCTGCACCTGCACCAACAAAAACATTATAATCATTATCATTATGCATACCTGAAAGATATCCTATAGCAACATTATAATTGTGCGTTGTATTCGAGTAACCTGCTTTATAACCTATAAAATCATTTTTATAACCTGTTGTATTACTATATCCAGCCATATTACCTATAAAATTGTTTTCGTGACCGGTTGTATTTGAATATCCTGCTTTGTAACCTATAAAATTATTATTTCCTCCTGACGTATTAGAATATCCGGACTGATAACCCATAAAATTATTATCATTACCAATAGTATTTGATAATCCTGCATCGTAGCCTATAAAATTATTGTTGTTTCCTTCAGTATTATTAAAGCCAGCATTCTTACCAACAAAAACATTTGAAGACCCACTTTGATTATGCCAACCTGTAGAGGCACCTATAAAATTATTATCACTTCCCGTTGTGTTTGAATATCCTGCATCATCCCCAATAAAAACATTAGAACTGCCCTCTGTATTGTAATATCCTGCTCTGTCTCCCATAAAGTTATTTTGTTGTCCTGTAGTATTTGAGTATCCTGCTGTACGTCCAATAAAATTATTGTAACTACCACTATTATTAAACCCTGCTTCTACTCCTATAAAATTATTATCATCACCTCCGGATGCTGAATATCCTGATCTATATCCTATAAAAACATTACTTGAACCCGATTGTAGATTTCTACCACTTTCAAAACCATAAGTTGAATTATAAAGTCCTGTAGTTATATTTTCGCCAGAATGTTCTCCTATAAAATAATTATTGGGAGTTATATGCATATAACCTGCTTCTGAGCCCGAGCTTAAATCAATAACACCAAACCCACCTGAAGTATCAGTTGTCCAAATTCTTGTGCTATCAGAAGAAACAAATAAATAAGGTTCTCCTCCAGCCTTAGTGCTTACCCTGCCACTTACCGCAAAGCCGCCTAAACTGCCTACTGCCTTGCTGTTATCCTTTTCAAAATATATCCTTGTACTGTCAGGAGTTACATACAAATATGGCTTGGATACGCCTTTGGTCGATACCCTGCCGCTTACAGCAAAACCACCAAGACTGCCTACGGCCTTACTGCTGTCTATACGCAAAAATACATGTACACTATCCCTGTATACTACAAATACAGGCTCCCCGTCTTTATCTTTTACTTCAAACAACGGTAAGCTGTCCGGTGCCAACGGATCTTGTTGGATTACCAACCTACCTTGAGGGGTATTTGTCCCAATACCCAATCGCTCTTTGGTTACATCCCAGTATAAACTCGGAGAAGCATCCAATACGCCATTGTTGTTAAACTGAATCTCTCCTGTGTTACCC
>JALWNS010000407.1 GCA_027083655.1 Bacteroidales bacterium
TAATTAGCTCTGCACAAGCTTATAATATTGATTCTTTGATAAAATCATTGGATAGTTTAAAGGGAGAGGAGAGATTGGAAGTTTTATTAGAAATTACATGGAATTTAAGGAACAACAGGCCCGATAGTGCACTAACCTATTGCCAGGAAGCAATAGAGTTAGCCGATAGCCTGGATAATTACGAAGAGCTTGCTAAAGCTTATAGCTTTATGGGCGTGTTGTATAGGAATTTAGGCTATTATAGTATTGCTTTTACTTATTATAAACGGGGTTTGAACGTTGCAGAGATTCATAATGTAACTTCACAGTTAGGATACTCATATAACAATCTAGGCAATATTTATCTTTACCAGGAACAACCAGATTTAGCTATTTATTACTTGCGCAAGGCTGACAGTGTGGCAACACTTAATAATAATTATGACCTCAAAGCTTATGCCCTACAGAATATAGGGCGTGCATTTCTTCTTAAGAATAAGCCAGATAGTGCAATAAAATACATTTCTCAGGCTCTAGAAATACGTAGAAACCATGGGATTGTAAAAAAAATGCCTGTGACATACAAATATCTTGGTGATGCTTATAAGCAGAAAGGAGATTATACTAACGCAATGAAATACTATAAACTGACCGCATCTAAAGCAGACTTCCAGAATGATTATGATCTTTATTCTGATTATCTTTACAATATTGCAGATCTGCAACTTAAGTTAAATAATTTGGACTCTGCACTTTACTTTGCACAAAAAGCTTTGTATGTTGCCCAAAACCATAGTACTTTATACAGAGAATTGTCCGCCTATGTCATTTTAGCTAATGTTTATGCGGCAAAGAAAGATTATTACAATGCCTATCTTGCTTCTCAAAAAGCCCTGGAGGTTAAAAATAAGCTTTTCGATGATGAGGTGTTGAAAAGTATCAAGAGTATACAGTTTACAGAAGAGGAAGCTAAAAAGGAGGCCCAAATTGTTTTACTAAAAACTAACTTGCAGCTGGAGGAAATAAAAAACAGACGTAATAGGCTAATTATAATACTATTCCTGATTATTTTTGTTGCATTTCTGGTTCTACTGAATATCATTTATCGCAAGAATCAACAGATACGCAGGTATGTGAAAAAATTAAGGGAAGACAATATAATTATCCAGGAAAAGAATGAAGAATTGGCTACACACGCTGAGCTTTTGTCGAAGATAAATAGCGAATTAACCCAGCGAGAGCAGGTTATCAACGAGAGTATAAACTACGCCAAACGTATTGTGTCTTCTATAATGGCACCGGAATACTTTTTCGAGGATTGCGGGTTTGTCAAAGATTATTTCATAATTAATAAACCATTGGAGGAGATAGGTGGGGATTTTTATTATTTCAACCGTTTCGAAAATTTTGCAGCACTAATAGTTGCAGACGCTACTGGTCATGGTATACCAGGTGCTTTCTTAAGTATTATATCTGTTATAATTTTCAAGGATATTTTATTTAACGAGAAAGATCCAGATGCTGCAGATGTCCTGGAAAAGTTCCGCCGGCAGATAAAGAAGTTTTTGCACCAGGAAGGTCAAGGGCAATTGGAGCTTAAAGATAGTGTTGATGTAGCTCTTGTGCTTTTCTTTCCCGATAGGAGGGTTTTAAATTTTGCCGGAGCCCATCGTCCTATGTTTTATTTCAAAGATGGAGAGCTTAAAGAAATTAAAGGTACCAGGGCTACTGCTGGTTATTCGATGCGGGAGCTTGCTTTTGTTAGCCATACATTAAATTTTGGTGAAGTAGATAGACTCTATTTGTTTACTGATGGAATTCTAGACATTTTAAATGGTGAAGAACAAACGCGTCTGGGTACTTTTGGCTGGAAGCAGTTACTTATAGAAATTCAAGGATACACCATGTCTGGGCAGAAAAATTTAATAATGCAGTCAATCAAATATTGGACTAAAGGAGGAAGACAACCTGACGATATTTTAATTGTGGGGATTGACCTAAAAAAGTGAGTTAGACTTATCTAGTACCCTATTTAAAGTTTTTTGTAAAAAATCTAAATAACTAAAAACTAGCTTATTTTATTAGTTTCAGCACATAATTAGGTTGAAATTGCACCAAAAACTACCAGACCTTTTCTATTTAAGAGCGGGACAAGTTACTACACTGCTCTGCAAAAAACAAAGTGAAGGCATAGCCTTCACTTTGTTAACTATCAAAAGAAGAACGTAGTAGGCTTTACTCCTATTTCAGTTTCAGCTTAACCATCTTTGTAGTGAGGAATTTTGCTCCGAGATCCTTAGCCTGTGCGTAAACCTCCTCCATGTTAAAGCCTGGTACATTGCTCATTGCATCTTCGAGGACTGTAATTTTCTGCACAATAATGGGCACGTATTCAATAAGCTGTTTGAGCGATGTGCCCACACAATGGGAACGTGCCTCTCCTGCGAGGAAGATGTTATCAAACTCGCCCATCATGTCCAAGAGCTCACTATTAACCTGTGTCTCAAGGACATCCTCATATATTACCTGGGCGGCAAACGCGCCAAAATGCTCTGTGAATGGATAAGTACCCTTTATCACAGGCTGGTAATAACGTCCCTGCCCTGCCCATGTCTTTATAGCATCCATCAAAGGAGGAAAGATTGCCGCACCCTCTGAACCTATCAAACAATGCGGCGGCCAGACAGTGTGTGTTATTCCCTGGGCTTCGAGCCTGTGCAGGTAATCAAGGGATTTGTCATTGTCTATTACAGACCTCCACTTGCCCTGCTCAACCTCACCGGCACGGATGGTAGTAAAAGGCTCGGGATGATTGCCGTTCTCATCAACCCAGAAAAGAGTGTGGGAAATATCCATCAGATGATGATTGTCCAGTGTAATGACTATGTGGTCAATCTGCTCTTTATTGTCAACTATCCACTTGGACAGACGTATCATATCATCATGTGCTCCAGGTACATATAGAGAACCACGGCCCCTTCCGTGCTCGTCGCCCAGGTTGCAAAAATCGTTTTGTGGGTCTATTATTAGCAATAGGTTAGACATAACTCGGCTGTTTTAGAAAAATTTTATTCCCAGTAAAGGCAAATACTTTTCAGTTAGTACAGGATTGATAAAAATTCCATATCCTACAATGACAAATGTCAGGAGATTACCAAGGGCTGCAATCAAGACAAGCTTCCAATTACGGATTTCTCGCTTATAGAAATATGCCACGTAAAAAACAGACTCAATGATTATTGACAGGACAAACATAGCCAAAAACCACCCAATATTAGCCGTAAAACTATCTGTGAAAACAACATATAGCCCGAGAAAAGCTGTCAGTCCATTAGCAATAGAGACGCTAATCAATGAACCCATAAATTTAATTCCATTACGTTTGGCCATTAACCAAAAAATTAAAACTTCGAACATCAAGCCTATAATCAGATAAGGCAAAGCTATTAATGTAAAAGGCGTTGGTACTGGATATCTTAACATGTCTTTCCGGTTTTAACGTTCTTTTCGTAAAAGTAAAAAAATGCAAAAACATATAAAAATATTTATAGTACTGTAAAAATAAACTGATTTGCGTAAATTTGCACAATGCTAAAAATTTGCAAAAATGAGAACACACAAAAACAATCTTATACTGCTTTCTGGCATTTTGTGGTCACTGGCTGGGATCATGTTAATCAGCATTTTTCTGCGTTGGATACATTTATTAACCAATAAGCAACTCATCTGGGCATTGTCAATAGGTATACCAATTGGCATAATTAAAGGTTGGCTCTTTAACAAATTATCCAAAAAAAATATACACCGTATACGACTTTTGCCTGACAAAGTGGAATGGTGGAAATTTCAAAAAATTAGTAGCTACATACTTATTGTGTTAATGATGGGCACAGGCATTACATTGCGGACAACAGGACTTGTAGAGAAAAAATATTTAGCTCCTGTCTATCTTGGCATTGGCCTAGCTTTGTTTATTTCATCGATAGCTTATTATACATCATATATCCAGCATCGTCGTATACAAGCATTAGAAACAGTAAAAAATAGCTAAAAACTATGTATGATCTAAAAACATTAACCAAAGGGCAACGGACATTCATAAATAAACTAAGAAAAAAGGCAAGCAAAACTATATACCAGCAAAGACTTATCGAAGAAGGGGATTGTGTTTTGATAGGTGCATCAGGGGGAAAGGATTCTATGGCTTTGGTGGATATCTTGGCATCATTGCGCAAAGCTTTTCCTTTTAAATACGAAATAAAAGTAGCTCATATTGTTGTACGGCAATTAGTTAAAATGGCAGATGCAGACAAAATCAAAGAACTATGTGACTTTCATGGAGTTGATTTTCATAAAATTGAAGTAGATATTGACTTCAAACGGGACCCATCTTTGTCACCCTGCTTCAAATGCTCCTGGGGCCGCCGTTCGCGCCTGTTCCGTTTAACTGAAGAATTGGGCTGCACAAAACTTGCCTTTGGCCATCACATGGATGACGCTAATGAGACCTTGATAATGAATATCTTATTTAATGGTGAAATTAGCTCACTTCCCTATAGTGTAGAAATGTTTGGAGGCAAATTTTACCTCATCCGCCCGATGCTTGAGTTGCAAGACAAAGACCTGAGTTATTATGCTAACCTTCTGGACCTGAAAGCAGAAACACGCCGTTGTCCCAACACCAGAACTAACCGTCGCGATTATGTCCGTAAGATGTTGAATGAGTTTTATGAAATCCACCCTGGGCTAAAGAAAAACGTATTCCGCGCACCACAAAAATACATAGCAAAATATTTACCAATACCAGTACAATCTATAGACATACAGGAGACAAAGGAATAAATCAAGTTTCTAATTCTGCCTTTGCCCCTTTTAGTGGTTTTTAATATTTTTATCAGAAATTTTAAAACTTAAGTCTATGGGTTATACATTTGCTGAAAAGATTTTGGGGGCAAAGGCAGGTACTATTGTTTTCAAGCAACCTGACCTAGTGCTAACCCATGATAACACTGCTTCTATCCGCAAGACCTTTGAAAAAATGGACGGCAAGAAGGTATATGACCCTGACCGTCTCGTTGTTGTTCTTGACCACAACTCTCCTCCTACTAATTCCAAGGTTGCTACCGACCATGACAGTGTCCGTCAATTTGTCAAAATACAGGGTATCAAACGTTTCCATGACGAAGGAGAAGGTATCTGCCACCAGCTCATGGCCGGACATGCGCGCCCTGGCATGATAATCGTTGGTAGTGATAGCCATACCTGTACTGCTGGTGCTTTCAACGCCCTGGCCGTGGGTATTGACCGTACAGAAGCTGCTGGTATATGGCGCCGCGGCGAGACATGGTTCCGCGTGCCAGAGACAATAAAAATCGTGCTTCATGGCCGCCTGCCCAAGGGTGTTTTCGCCAAGGATTTGATACTTTGGATAGCAGGCATGATTGGTTCGGCCGGTGCTAATTACATGTCAATAGAATTTCATGGTGATGGCGTCAAAAGCCTGTCCATAGCTGACCGCATGACAATTGCCAACATGGCATCAGAACTAGGTGCTAAAAATGCTGTTTTCCCTCCAGATGAGATTCTGGCACAGTACTTTGGCACAACAGTGGACAAGCTTGGTGGCGTATGGGCAGATCCTGATGCCGAATATGCACGCGAGATTGAGATTAACCTCAGTGAGCTGTTCCCTGTAGTAGCTGCTCCTCATCATGTGGATAATATCAAAGCAGTACGCGAAGTACTGGACACCCCTATTCAGGAAGCCTTTGTCGGTACTTGTACCAATGGACGTCTTGAGGACCTGCGCGAGGCAGACATGGTATTACGCGGAAAACAGGTGCATCCTGACGTGCGTATGATTGTGACACCTGCTTCCCGTGAGATTTACCTTCAGGCCATAACAGAAGGAATTATTCCAAACATGCTCTCTGCAGGTGCCAATGTACTTACTGCTTCCTGTGGACCATGCCTGGGAACTGGCCAGGGTATCCCTGCCGACGGCTGGAATGTTATCTCCACAGCAAACCGCAATTTCCTCGGACGTATGGGTAACAAGAACGCTAATATTTACCTGGCTTCACCTGCAACTGTAGCCTACTCTGCTCTGAAAGGTAAAATATCTGACCCACGTGAATACCTAGACCCTGACTTTAAACCAAAAGAGGAACATTACCCATACAAGCAGGAACAGAGCGAGACTTTGACAATACCAGAAGGAGAGCTGCGCCGCATGAATGGTGTGTGGAATTACAAAGATGTGGACAACCTCAACACAGACCAGATGTTTGCCGGTAATCTGACATACCAGGTGCTTAGCTCAGATCCCGAAGGTATTATCCCACACCTTTTTGCTGGTTTTGACCCTAACTTTAGCAAGAATGCACAAAAAGGTGACATCATAATAGCAGGCCGCAACTTTGGCGCCGGTAGCTCGCGCGAACATCCTGCCGTGGGATTGGCATATCTGGGCATCAAAGCCGTTATTGTCAAGTCTGTTAACCGCATCTTTTTCCGTTCGTCAATCAACCAGGGATTGCCAATCATTGTGCATCCAGAGGCCGTTGAGGCATACCAGCCTGGTGATAAGGTTGATGTTGACTTTGAACAAGGCAAAATCACGGTTGGAGACAAAGTCTTTACATTCCATCCTTTGCCAGACAAGCTCATGGAGATAATCCGTGCACGTGGTCTGGTCAACTGGATCAAGAACGCAGCTAGCTAAATCATCGGTTAGCTATTGTTCTGCTCATAGCCTCCAGGGATGCAGAATGCCTGGAGGCTATTTTATTCTGGGGGTATAGCAACTTTGTGGCGAGCGTACTAGCGTACCTCGCCACACTTTCAGACACGGGATGTTCAGCTAGCCTCAGCATACCGGAAGGTACCTTGCAACATTTACGATAAGTAATTGTCCCCGGACTTTGTATTTTCGTATTTACCAATTGTCGGGAACATTGCAAGGTGCTTTCGCACGCTTGCAATGGGAGGACGAGTACGAATTAAGGTCTCACGTCAGTCCGGAACATTTATACCGGTCTTTTTCATCTGAGAGTTGGCATAAATGGAATAAGACTAATTTTAATCAAAAGAATTTTCACTAACTTTGGGCTACTAAAAAATTATTTCATGGACTGGCAGACTGACATTACATATCTCAAGGGCGTAGGGCCTAAACGTGCTGCTCTGCTCAACAAGGAGATTGAAGTATTCACTATCAAGGACCTGCTTTATTATTTTCCATACAAATATGTGGACCGTAGCAAATTTTACACTGTCCGTGACCTAAACACAGACCTTGCTTACGTGCAGATGAAAGGCGAGATCGTGAGCATTAGCGAAGAGGGTGAAGGAAACCGCAAACGGCTTGTGGCTAAATTCTACGATGGAGTAGGCACTATTGACCTGGTGTGGTTCCAGGGCTTGAAATGGATAAAAAATACGATTAAGACTGGACAGAAATACGTTATCTTTGGCAAGCCAAACTTTTTCAAGAACGGCGTAATATCCATTCCCCACCCAGAGATTGAAACATTGGATAAGTATGAAGCACGGACTATTCGCGGAGGCCTGCAACCTTATTATTCTACAACCGAAAAACTACGTAAAAATTTTATCACCTCAAGGGTCATTAGTGAACTTGTTGCCAAAGCTCTAGAAGTGGTGGACAATATCCCTGACTTTATGCCACAATATCTTGTAGAACGCATTGGTTTTCTTCCCCTTGACGAAGCACTTAGAAATATTCATTTTCCAGAAGATGCCCACAAGCTGCGGCTGGCAGAGTTCCGCCTCAAGTTTGATGAGTTTTTCGTCAACCAGCTATCCCTAATCAAACAAAAAAAGATCCGAACACAAAAAATACCAGGATACATCTTTGAGCATGTGGGAGAATATTTCAACCGTTTTTACCATGAAAAACTAACCTTTGAGCTAACAGGGGCACAAAAACGTGTTCTAAAAGAAATCCGCAGAGATTTTAAATCAGGCCGCCAGGCCAACCGTCTCCTGCAAGGTGATGTGGGTAGTGGCAAAACAATAGTTGCTTTGATGAGCATGCTTATTGCCCTGGATAATGGCTACCAAGCCTGCCTAATGGCACCTACAGAAATACTTGCACAACAGCATTATAACAATTTCGTTGAGCTCCTCGATGGCCTGGATATAAATGTCAAGCTTTTGACAGGCTCCACAAAGGCCAGGGAAAGGAGAATAATACACGAACAGCTCATGACAGGCGAGCTCCAGATACTAGTGGGTACACATGCCTTGATAGAAGATAAAGTACAGTTTAAGCGGCTGGGGCTAGCTATCATTGATGAGCAACACCGTTTTGGTGTGGCCCAGAGGGCTAAGCTCTGGCAGAAGGGGCAAACCCCTCCCCATGTCATCGTGATGACAGCCACACCAATACCCCGTACCTTGTCCATGACTTTGTATGGAGACCTGGACGTGTCCATCATTGACGAGATGCCGCCAGGACGTAAGCCTGTCAAGACAATACATATCAAAGAATCACAAAGGCAAAGCTTGTATAAATTTATCCGGCGTGAGATAGCCAAAGGACGCCAGGTCTACATTGTTTATCCCCTGATCAAAGAATCAGAAAAGCTTGATTACAAGAACCTGGAAGAAGGCTATGAACATATCGTGCAGCTATTTTCCCCTCCAAAATATAGCGTGGGCATCTTACATGGACAGATGCGCCCGGAGGATAAGGACTTTGAGATGCAACGCTTTGCCCGTGGAGAGACACAAATCCTAGTCGCCACAACGGTTATTGAGGTAGGTGTCAATGTGCCCAATGCTACTGTAATGATTATCGAAAGTGCCGAAAGGTTTGGTTTATCCCAGCTTCACCAGCTACGCGGACGTGTAGGCCGTGGTGGAGAACAATCTTATTGCATTCTTGTGACCAAGGACAAGCTCACCAGTGATGCACGCAAACGTATAGACACAATGGTAGCAACAACAGATGGATTTAAAATTGCAGAAATGGATCTGAGATTGCGTGGCCCTGGAGATATTTTTGGTACTGCACAAAGTGGCTTTCCATTCCATTTCCGTATTGCCAATCTTGCTAAAGATGGCTCTATTCTGCAACTAGCTCGCAACATTGCCGAAGAAGTCCTCAGGGAAGACCCTGAGCTCTCGCGTCCTGAGCACAAACTACTAAGCCGCGAAGTAGCCAAGGAGATAAAACGTAGCCCATGGGGACTGATTAGCTAAAAAACATGTTAGGCCAAAGTGTATCAAGCTATACCCTTAACAATTGAGGGCTAATACTTTTACCAATTAAATTTTGCTAATCTGCAAGGTGCCTATGGCACGCTTGCAGATGATGTGGCGTCTAACTGAAAATAAATTGATTAAGTTATAAAATTTCTTATGCGTAGCATTAGAAAAAAATACCAGATAACACACTGAAAATATGTAAAATATAGTTGCATAAAATACTATTTTCATTCGTTCTAATGCGTAATTTGGGTTAATAATTAGTATAAGAGATATTTATACTCTAGAAACTATCAGCTCCTTTTCACGGGAAAATATTACCATGGTGTGTACATTATATGCACACTTGCCAAAGAGTAGAGTTTTTAGGTGTAATTTTTTTTATATAAAAAAAGGGCTGACTTTGCGAGTCAGCCCTTTTTCGGTAAACCTGAAACGGCTATTTTTACCTGATACCGAATGCATAATAAGCCACCGTACCATCTGGATAAATTCCCTGGATATATACGCCTCCTCGAACATTGTTAATAACCTTCTTCAGCTCATCGACCGAATGTATAGGGCGGTCATTAACCTTGACAATAATGAAACCTGGCTTTACTCCAACTGCACGTAGCTTGCCAGGCCCCAGGTCTACTACACGAACGCCGTACTTGATACCCAGCTGTGCAAGCTCATCCTTAGACAAGTTTTCGAATGTAGCACCAAGCTGGTCTATTCTTTCTGCGACTTCTATAGTTGTTTTGCCATGAGCATTACGTAGAACAACAGGGATATCAAGCTTTTTATCGCCACGAAGAACAGTTATAACGACTTTGTCACCAGGACGGTGCTGTCCTATTTTTTCGAGGAGCTCTGGTACATCATGCACATCTATACCATCCACAGCCACAATAACATCTCCCACTTTAATGCCTGCCTCCTTAGCTGCACCATTTGGTGTTAAATCCATAACCACAGCGCCATCATAAGTAGATAAATCAAATTTTTGTGCTATTTGATCATTTATATCTGCTACAGAGACTCCGAGGAAAGCTCTCTGGACGGAACCATATTCAATAAGGTCTGCCACAACTTTTTTGACAATATTAACAGGCACTGCAAAGCCATAGCCTGCATAAACACCAGTAGGAGAAGCAATTGCAGTATTAATTCCAACAAGCTCACCATTTAAATTAACCAGGGCACCACCACTATTACCCGGGTTAATAGCTGCATCGGTCTGGATAAAAGATTCAATAGCATAACGACGGTCAATTATACTAACGCCACGACCCTTGGCACTAACAATACCTGCAGTAACAGTAGATGTAAGGTTAAAAGGATTACCAACTGCCAACACCCACTCACCTACTTTTAGCTTGTCAGAATCGCCAAATGGCAGAACAGGGAGGTCGTCTGCATCTATCTTTATTAGGGCAATATCTGTTGTTGGATCACGGCCTATAACTTTAGCTTTGAATGTACGCTTATCAAATAGCGTAACAGTTATATTAGTTGCATTCTCGACGACATGGTTATTTGTTACAATATAACCATCCGAAGAAATAATCACACCTGAACCACTACCTTTTACTTGTGGTATTTCGAAATTACCGAATGGGAATCCAGCCCAGTTAGGCTCAACGTAATATTCTGTCTTGATATGCACCACTGCTTTACGGGCTTTTTCGGCAGCGACTGTGAAATCCAGATCAGTTCTGATAACATTAACACCTTGGTCTTTGGTAGGAGTTGTAACAATCTGTCCAGACTGAGAGGATGGGGAAGAAACCTGGGTTAGTTTATCATGGCTACTATTATTAAAATAAGCAGCCACAGAAAATGCCAGCAATCCGCCGAGCACACCAAAGAGAAA
>JALWNS010000408.1:0-1091 GCA_027083655.1 Bacteroidales bacterium
AACTTAAGCTTCAATTACATCAAGACCGATTATAATGTTCGTGTTCATTACAAAGATGGACAATGGGGTAAGCTTGAGATTTCGTCATGGGATTATATTCCAATCCACATGGCGGCTACTTCGCTCCATTATGGTCAACAAGCTTTCGAAGGACTTAAAGCATATCGCGGCAAAGATGGTAAAATACGGGTTTTCCGTTGGCGGGAGAATGCCAAACGTATGAAAGACTCGGCACGAGGAATATTGATGCCTGAGGTACCAGAAGAGCTTTTCCGTGAAGCTATTTTTACTGCAGTAAAGCTTAACGAAAGGTTTGTTCCCCCTTATGGTACAGGGGCTACTCTTTATATTCGTCCTCTTTTAATAGGCACTTCACCTGTTGTTGGTGTACATCCCTCACAAGAGTATCTTTTCCTTGTATTTGTAATGCCAGTAGGACCTTATTTCAAAGGTGGATTTAAACCTCAAGACTTCCTGATCGTACGTCAGTATGACCGTGCTGCTCCCCTTGGTACTGGTAATATTAAAGTCGGCGGAAATTATGCAGCAGGCCTTAGAGCTACAGAGATGGCACAGGCAAAAGGTTATGCAAATGCGTTATTCCTTGACCCAAAAGAAAAGAAATATATTGACGAAGCAGGACCGGCTAACTTCTTCGCAATCAAAGGCGATACATACGTCACGCCAAAATCAACATCTATTCTGCCTTCTATAACTAACAAAAGCTTGATGCAACTTTCGGAACATCTCGGATACAAAGTAGAACAACGTCCAATACCTGTAGAAGAACTTTCAGAATTTGATGAAGCCGGAGCATGTGGTACTGCAGCTGTTATTACTCCTATTGGCAAAATCGTTGACGAGGAAATGAATAAAACTTATGTGTTTGCAAAAGATGGCAAACCAGGAAAAATTACAACTCAATTGTATGAAACACTAACAGGTATACAGTGGGGTGATATAGAAGACCCGTTTGGATGGGTAGAAATTGTTGACTAAAAGCTTGTTTTTTTAGCATTAAGCGACCCTCTTCGAGGGTCGCTTTTTGCATTTGACGCAGTTAATAATAAAAATTCATAAATGAGAGTGGA
>JALWNS010000408.1:1101-2293 GCA_027083655.1 Bacteroidales bacterium
GAAAATCATTCTAAAATTACCCCTGTAGTACCCTATCCGTAAATTCCTTAATACTAGCATAAAACCTTATCCGGGTACTATCTTCACATTCCTGGAGCAATTTTATCACTGGTAATTCAAGCAATGGATGGTAAAAATATGGAGCAATCTCTGCAACCGGCTTTAAAACAAAATTACGCTTTTGCATCAAAGGGTGGGGTATAGACAATTCAGGTGTTTTTATTACACGCTGGTCAAAAAATATTATATCAATATCAATAGTTCGGGAATGATAACCTTGTGTTGAATTAGTTTTTTTATCACGCCCAAGACTTCTTTCAATAGCCTGTGTCTTGTATAGCAAATCAAAAGGATGCATATCAGTCTCGACCATCAAGGCCATATTCAAAAACCACTGTTCTGCCTCAAAGCCCCAAGGCTCTGTCTCATAAATTGAGGAGACAGCGATCACTGTACCTACCTCTGTGTGGATCAAATTAATAGCCTTGGCTAGATTTTCGTCCCTGTTTCCCTGATTGGTTCCTAATGATAAGATTGCCTGCGCCATTGTTTAGGATTTAAATCCGAGTTTTTTCTGCACAAAACCACTTAATGGCCTGATAACATCCTCTAGGACCATTGGACGCTTAACCTCTTCGTTTATATCATACATCTGCCTGATTCTATTGGCCTTTTCGACAGATAGCTCTGTCATCTCATAACGGAAGATTTGACGTGCTTTCCTCAAATAATTAAAATTAATCTGGTGTCCTGACACTGAGGCAGTACACAATATCTTGTACACAAAATCATTACTCATCAACCCTTCGGCATTGCGCAAAAAGCCTGCAAGAGGATTATATTTGGCTGCACCTGTCAGTAACGCATCACAGTCTTCGAGCACCAGGATAAACTCACTAAATTCCTTAAGATAGAAAAACAAGGCCGTCGAATCCAATGAAGCAAATAAATTACGTGGCACCAAAATAAACTTGTGGTCTGTATTGAAGATTAAATGCTTCAGATAGGAGGTCTTGCCAGTACCCTGCTTGCCATGGACTAATACAACACCGCTAGCCTCCGGGTCTTCTAAAAAGTTTGTAATTTTCTCATGAAACGGCAAAAAATCATCGTTAAAAAACAGCTCCAAATCCAGATTTACTTTTTTCGCCTCTATCTTGCGCAATGTATAGTCGCCGGCTTCACTCTTTAG
>JALWNS010000408.1:2303-2617 GCA_027083655.1 Bacteroidales bacterium
TTAGCAAGTAAAAACTACGGCGGTCAATGTTTTTCTTTTTCTTACGGGACTTAAAAATATTAACTAGCTCCCTTATACTCTTAGGGTCAGTCTCTTTGGAATAATAGATTTCTGCCTTGGACGAAGAAATATTTAACAAAATCTTCTCCGGTAAGCGGATCAAATACGTTGACAGGGAATAATTTACCTTATTCCAGTTATCGCGGCATGCTTCCTCAGTCTTTATAACAAAATCATTATCAGTTAATTCATATTTCCTTTTCAGGCGCTTAATAACGTTCTCCAAGTCTATGACAAAATTGATTGTGTAAAGA
>JALWNS010000409.1 GCA_027083655.1 Bacteroidales bacterium
ATTAAATTTTTAGCTAATGGTTAAACAAAAGTTGATAAAAGATTTTATAGAGGCAAGCATTAAGAAATACTGGGATCTGACGGCATATACAGATATTGGCAAGGAAGATTATAAATATTCTGATGTAGCCAGTTATATAGCCAGGATGCACATGCTTTTTGAAAAATTGGGAATTAATAGAGGAGATAAGATCGCCTTGATAGGCAAGAATTCCTCTGCATGGACAATGACTTATCTGTCTGTGATAACTTATGGGGCAGTAATAGTTCCTATCTTACCAGATTTTCACCCGCGCGAAGTACATTTTGTGGTTAATCATTCAGATTCGGTCTTGCTTCTAGCCGCGAAGAATAAGTGGGAAGAGCTGGATATCAATGAAATGCAGGGGCTAAAAGCTGCTTTTACAATTGATCCGTTGCATTTGGAGCTATCTCGTTATGAGCAGGATATGAGTGGAATATTAGATGTGGTTAATCAGGAATTCGAGGCCAATTATCCCGACGGCCTACGCCCTGAGCATGTTAATTATCCAGATATACCAAATTCTGAGCTTGTTGAGATAAGTTATACCTCCGGTAGTACTGGCCTTTCCAAGGGTGTAATGCTCTCGGCTAATAGCCTTGCAGCTAACATTTATTTTGCCAACCGCCATATGGAGCTCAATCCAGGTGATATAATTGTTTCAATCTTACCTCTGGCACATTCTTTTGGCTGTGCTTTTGAGTTTCTGTGGCCATTTAACAGGGGAACAAATGTCGTTTTCCTCACACGCAAGCCATCTCCTCAAGTTTTACTAAGTGCATACCAGCAGTATAAGCCACATTTGATTTTGTCTGTTCCCCTGGTTTTTGAAAAGATATACAAGAACAAGGTTTTACCAGCTATAGGGAAACAGCCTGTTAAGACATTGATCAGAATACCAGGTATCAGAAGGTTGATTTATAACAAGATACGTGATGGGCTCATAGAAGCCCTTGGAGGCAGGTTTAGAGAAGTAGTACTGGGTGGTGCACCTCTTAATTATGAGGTTGAGGAGTTTTTCCGTAAGATACGTTTTCCATATACTGTGGGCTATGGCATGACCGAGTGTGGACCATTGATTAGTTATGCAGGTTGGCGAGAGACAAAATTCAGGTCTGCAGGCAAGCTGGTTGATACGTTGGAGGCAAAGATTGAGTGGCAGGATGATAGTAAGGAAGTAGGGGAGATTTGTGTACGGGGAGAGAATGTTATGCTTGGTTATTATAAGAATGAAGAGGCTACACGGCAGGCTATTGACGAAGAAGGTTGGCTGCATACAGGAGACCTGGGTTATATAGACGAAGATAATTTTATTTTTATCAAAGGACGTGCTAAGAGCCTGTTGCTAGGCCCATCAGGGGAGAATATCTTTCCGGAAGAGATAGAGTATCTGTACCAGAACAAGCCCTATGTTGGTGAAATACTTGTAGTTATGCGCGATGGATTTAAGCTTGTAGCAATGATTTACCCTGATTTTGAGCAGATGGAAAAAGATGGATTAAGCCTGGATCAGGTGAAAGAGATATTTGAACAATATAGGAAGGAGATAAATGCACTATTGCCACGCTTCAAGCAGGTGCATAAGATTGAGTTGCGTGATACAGAATTTGAAAAAACACCTAAACGTAATATCCGCCGTTTCCTTTACCAGTAGGATATAAAATCTATTACTGGCACCCTGTGTTTGAAAAAAACATCAATTACAGGTGCAGTTTTCCAGGTGGTAATGATTGACACTTGTTCCAGATAGCAAACAGCCTGACAATCTAAAGATTGTCAGGCTGTTTTATTTTTTCTATATCAAGCGGTATTCATGACATGCTTGCAAGGAGTGAAAGAAATCGAGTGTCAAACTTTGTTTAATAAGTTTTTGTCATGTCGCTAGGCACTACTATGATGTAATTAGCTTTGTCTTTGTATTCATCATTAAGTTCATCGATATTGTCCTGTTCTACTGTAGTAATGGTCATGATTTTTGCCTGTGGCCTAAGTCTTTTGAGGTACCATACTATGCCCTGGAAGTTGTCGCTATGGTATGATCCATTATAATGTATGAACTGGTACCCTTTTTTGTAATTCTTTGAGATAAAGTAAGCCATGGTAGCGTCTTTGATTGCCTGTGCTTTGGCAATATTAGGATTAGCAGGCATACCCATGTGGACCATTCCTTGGACCATATCTTTATAGCATTCGAGGTCCGGGTCATAGGTTATTGGCAGAGGAGCTATGTATTGTTTTGCTTGCTCCGAGAGGTTTTCAAGAGCCTCGAAACCTTTGCGGTAAACAAGATTTGCATAACGGCGAGGTATGTTAGTGGCTACAAAGTAGAGTCCATGTTCTTTGGCAAAGAGCAACAGAGGCTTGTAGTCTGTATCATAGTTTGGCCATACGCGTGCTTCTGTTTTCACATCCTTTTCCCGGATAGCATCTGCGAGGAATTCATCAATAATTAGCTGTACATCTGCTTCAAACATCTCTGCACCCAGGATAAGATTGTGGTTATTATTGTATAAAGATTTGGTAATTTCCAGCTCTAACCAGTGTGCAATAGGGTTATTGTGGAGCTCTCCAAAGAAAACAAAGTCTGCATTTT
>JALWNS010000410.1 GCA_027083655.1 Bacteroidales bacterium
TGCAGAAGGAATTGTTCTTGCCCAAGAAAACTCTGACGGAACAAAAGATACTTATGATTCGACCTGTCGCACTGTTACAAGAAATATAGACATAGTCAACAACACAATCACTATTATCATAGAATTCAATGGAGTTTGTGAAGATGGTATATCCCGTTCTGGTAAAATGACTATAGTTACAGCTCTGGACTGGAGGATAGACCCAGTTGGTAAGACAGTGACCATAACTTACGAAAACTTTACACGCGGCCAGAGGATTTTCAATGGTACAGTTAACTACACCGTAGATGTTGTTGTTGACACAACAGATTCGAGCCGTACAATTGTTATGACTACCAACATGGACAACTTTACAGTTACTTTCCCGGATAGTACTTCTGTTACACTCTCGGGTACCAAAACAATTGAATACGTAAAAGGATTCTTCACCTTCTGGGACAAGACAGACGATATTCTCAGAATCAATTCACAGATCGAGGGAAACAACCGCCAGGGAGAAAACTTCACTGCAGTTAGCGAAGATTTAATAATCAAACGTGATTGTAATTACTTCTTCCCAATTTCCGGAACAAAGACTATTACATTTGACGATGGACGCACTTACCTGATAGACTTTGGTGATGGTACATGTGACCGTATTTATACCGTGACTTATGATGGAGAAACATATACATTTGAGTTTAACCCCGATAGCGAATAATCCCTTCCCTTCATCCCTGCACTAAAAAAGGGCGCACATTTTAGTGGCGCCCTTTTTATTATATGTTAGTCTTTAACTATTAACCCAATCTTCTAAATACTTGTATCTCTCTGTCAGTTTACCGTCTTTGACAATGGTGGCCCTGTGAATAACACCATCACTATCAGTGCCCAGCAAATATGGAAAAACTTTTTCAACAAGGACAGAGCTAAAGGCTTCACTAGAATCCCGGGGCAATTCACCTGGCAAATTATCCACTGCCATTACAGTTATATTTCTATCATTACTAAAAGCAGGCTCTTCTTTACCAGTCTCAGGATTAAAATCATAAAATGGGTCTGCTATAGTAGATGCTCTCAGTGTTGTTCCTACAGGACCATCATCAACATCGCAACTAATATCTGCCACTACTTTGATATTAAAGCGTGGATTACGTGTATCATCTGCAGTAAAAAATTTAGGTGATCTGGGATCCCAGAAATGGGCTGCTATATACATATCTGCTACAAAAGTATAGGGAAGGAAAGTAGATTCAAACTCCTGGGGATGGGAGAAGAAATATTTAAGCTCAAACTCACGTCCTTCTTTATGCCGTACATAATGACAAGGATCCAGCCGTGTAAAAACAGGATAGTCATACTGATTGATAAGGAATTCTTCGGGTATAACCTCTTTTATACCCAAGGTCCGCAAAGTCTCCATTGCTCCATGGGCTACACGTCCACCGCCAGTAATAACAATTTTTAAAGGCTTAGTAAAATGTACATTAGCGCGGACAAAATCATACATCTCATTTTTGCTTTTGAATGTGTGCGCCGCAGGCAGGTCGAATTCTTTAAAGCGTTTACCCCATGCACGCATACCATTGTAAGCACCAACGACACCTGCCCAATAACCAAAAGCTACCAGACGGCGCCCATTTTGATCTGTGAGGTATTCGTAATCAATAAGGGTTATGCCTTTATCTAAAATAGCTTTCAATAATGCTTTGTTATGCTCCTGTTTCTTGGCTACATGCGCAAAAAACATGTAAGTCTTGTTTGGTATAAGAGTATCTATTTTTACTTCTTTGACACCTAGCAAGATATCACAATCACTGAGGTCTTCTTTCAAAGGTAATCCCTGGGCAGCATATTCTTCATCTTTAAATCCCCGTATACTACTTGGCTGTATATATACTTCAACCTCAGGGAACATATCCAAAAGCTTTCTGGCTGTGTTGGGGGTAAGAGCTGCACGCCAATCCGGTGGTGTTTTTGTTTCTTTAAGCAAACCTATTTTTACTTTACCCATTTTAATAGTTTTTTTGTTTAACGGTTTTTATCAAAATTAGTGAATTTGACTTTTTTACAAAAAAAAATTAAATTTGCAACCCCAGAATATAAAGAGCGTAAAAAAATGGCATAGGTTCTTTATGGGGCTGACGTGGTTTTGACGGCAGATAGGCTGGTCTGCCTGCACGCCGGGGAGGTAGCGTAACCCCGTTAACAATCGCTACAACCCAATAAGTGCCAACAACACTTCATACGCTCTCGCTGCCTAATTAGGCCATAGCTGCGCCGCCGGAGGCGGGCAGGGCGAGCACCCCGCCTGGCTGGTTTTCCCGGACTGTTTTCCCAGCCAGACAATGGGGTGTCAGGTAAAAAACAGTCCCCCAGGCAAGTAGCCAGGGCTTACCTGGGTAGCTAAATCCTGGCTTTGGTAGTGGGAGCCCGGTCCCGAGGCATTACCTACTACCGAGATATAATATCGGGACTAAGCGTGTAGATGGCAGGCTGGCCGTCTGGCCGGACCCGGGTTCGACTCCCGGCAGCTCCACTAATTTTTTTTAAAAAGGACAATTATTTTTTTAATACGAAAAAAGTTTATCCTCCCGCTTATTTGACTGATATTTTTGTTCCAAGCTTATT